>JANNDB010000067.1:0-1587 GCA_031387285.1 Betaproteobacteria bacterium
GTCTGTTTCCTTGAGGCTGAAGAAATCGGGCTTGTTGTTGCCGAACCGGCCGAAGGTGCCGCGATGCACGAAGGAGAAATGTGCAGAATCGAACGAGTTTTCCATCAGGCGCAGCGCACCCGCCTCCCAGCGCTCCCAATACTGCGGCATGCGGCGGTAGCCGGCAGCATCCTCCGGAATGGCGACAATCGGTTTGAGCGGATCGTCGAGTGCAACCCACACATACCCGTAGCGCGTCTGGCAGTGAAAGCCCGGCACACGCGCACTATCGGGGATGGAGCCGCTTTCATTTTGCGGAATGCGCACGCACTTGCCGGTGGCGTCGTAAGTCCAGCCGTGATACGCGCACACGATCCAGTCGCCATCGACGAAGCCCTTGGAGAGTTGCGCGGTGCGATGGCAGCAACGGTTCTTGACGCAGGCGGGAGAGCCGTCGCTGCGCTTCCACAAAACGATTGGCTCACCGAGCAAGGTGAAGGGCTGCGGCCCGGCATCCAGTTGCGTAAGCGGCATCACCGGATACCAGAAGCGGCGCAGTACGGGCTGTTGCGTAACAAGCATGGCGGCGCTCAGTCTCGATCAGTAACAGTCAGGTGCCGGTCAGACAACGGTGCAAGCCACATCAGGGCATGATCTTGAGATCACGCACAAACTGCGTCGCGAAGGCCCTGCGCCAATCGGTATCCGCCTTGAGCAGGCCGGCACGCACCATGTAGTCGTAGGTGACGCGCCAGCGCGCTTCGGTGATGACGCCCGCCCCCATCGTCGCGGCATCGCCGCCGTCAAACACCTTGAGTTCCTTCAAACGGCGTACCGCGTAGTCGAGTTGCTCTTGCGTCATGTTCGGGTTGTCCTTGCGGATCAACTCGTTGGCCGCAGCCGGATCGGCAAGATAGGATTTCCAGCCTTCGATTGAGGCGCGCACAAAGCGCGCCACGAGGTCAGGTTTGTCCGCAACCATTTTGTGGGTGGTGACGATGGTGGTGCCGTAGGGCGGATAGCCATCGTCGGCAAACAAATGAAAATTTGCCTTGACGCCGCGCGCTTGCGCCTGAAATGGCTCCGACGACGGGTAAGCCTGCTGCGCCAGGTTGCGGTCGGCGAAGAAGGGTTGCAGGTTGAAGGTATAGGCGCGGCTCTGCTCGTTGGTGTAACCGTATTTAGCCTTGAGCCAGGGCCACCAGGTGGTGTGCCCCGAGGCCGCCACCAGAATCGTCTTGCCCTTCAGATCACCCAGACTCTTGACGTCGTCATGCGTGAGCATGCCTTGCAAATCTTTCTGGAACGAGGTACCCACCGTCACCACGGGAAAGCCTTTTTCCACGCCGCTCAAGGCGGCAAAGTCATAGCTCATGATGAAGTCGGCCTGCCCCGCCAGCAACAGCTGCATGTTGTTGACCTGCGGGCCGCCCATCTTGATGGTGACATCAAGACCATGTTTTTTGTAGATGCCGCGCGCCACGGCCTGATAAAAACCGCCGTGCTCGGCCTGCGCGTACCAAGAGGTCATGAAGGTCGCCTTGTCCTGTGCAGCTGCGCCCAGCGGCACGATGGCGGCAAGTAATGCGGCCAACTGAACCCGAAACA
>JANNDB010000121.1:0-2553 GCA_031387285.1 Betaproteobacteria bacterium
CACCATCGCCAAGCCCGGCGCGATCCTGGCCACCAACACCTCGCGGCTGGACGTGAACGAGATCGCCAGCGCAACCAGGCGACCTGAATCGGTGATCGGCCTGCACTTCTTCTCGCCCGCCAATGTGATGCGCCTGCTCGAAGTGGTGCGTGGTGCCAAGACTGCCAAACCGGTGATTGCCACCTCGATGCAACTGGCGCGCAAGATCCGCAAGATCGCCGCGCTGGTGGGCGTGTGCAACGGTTTTGTCGGCAACCGCATGCTGGGACAGCGCCAGCGCGAGGCAAATCAGCTGATCCTGGAAGGTGCCCTGCCCTGGGATGTGGACCGTGTGTTGTTCGATTTCGGCTTCCCCATGGGCCCGTTTGCCATGTCCGACCTGGCCGGGCTGGACCTGGGCTGGACGCGCGAAGCCTCGACCGGCCAGACCATGCGCGAGGTGTTGTGCGAGATGGACCGGCGCGGCCAGAAGACCAACGCCGGGTACTACGACTACGACGAGAAGCGCAATGCGTCGCCGTCGCCGGTGGTGGGAAAACTCATACTGGAGCTGGCCGCGAAAAAAGGCATCACGCGGCGCGTGGTCAGCGACGAGGAAATCCTGCAACGCTGCATCTACCCGATGATCAACGAGGGCGCGAAAATTCTCGAAGAAGGCATCGCGATCCGCGCCTCCGACATCGACATCGTCTGGATCAACGGTTACGGCTGGCCGGCCTACCGCGGCGGACCGATGTTTTATGGCGACACCGTGGGTCTGGCGAAGGTACTCGAGACCATGCGTGGTTTTGAACAGCGTTTTGGCGCGGATTTCAAACCCGCGCGCCTGCTGGAAACCATGGCCGCCGAAGGCAAGCGTTTCCAGGACCTCAAGTAAGCTACACCGCATCAACAGGAGAACACCATGCGCCAGGCAGTCATCGTTTCTTACGCCCGCACCGGGCTGGCCAAGGCCACACGCGGCGGCTTCAACAACACCCCCAGCATGACCATCCTGGGGCACGCCATCGAGCATGCCGTGCAACGCTCGGGTGTTGACCCGGCGGAAATCGAGGATGTGATCGCCGGTAGCGTCGCCGCGCATGGCAACGTAGCGCGCGCTGCCGCGCTGCTGGCCGGCCTGCCCGTTACCACCTCGGGGGTCTCGCTGCACCGCGCCTGCTCCTCCGGCCTGAACGCGATCGCCAATGCCGCCCACCATGTGGTCGAGGAAGGCGCCAGCATCGTGGTCGGTTGTGGCGTGGATTCCATCAGCTTCCAGGGTGGCGGCGGCGGCGGGCGCGACCCGCACCTGACCGAGCTGTATCCGGATTTCTGGATGCCGATGATCGATACCGCCGACGTCGTGGCCGAGCGCTACGGCCTGAGCCGCGCCTACCAGGACGAATACTCGCTGCAGTCGCAACAACGCATGGCGGCGGCGCAGAAAGCCGGGAAATTCAAGGACGAGATCATCTCGGTGAAAACCCAGATGAAGGTGGTGGACAAGGTCACCAAGGCGGAGTCCTTCGTCGACGCCGTCGTGGACCGCGATGAATGCAACCGGCCCGACACGACCCTCGAAGGCCTGGCCAAACTCGAGCCGGTGAAGGGTGCGGGCAAGTTTGTTACGGCCGGCAACGCCAGCCAGCTCGCCGACGGCGCCGCCGCCGTGGTGGTCATGGAGGCGCGCGAAGCCGAACGGCGCGGCCTGCAGCCCCTGGGCGCCTTCAAGGGTTGGGCGGTCGCTGGCTGCCAGCCCGACGAGATGGGCATAGGCCCGGTGTTTGCCATTCCACGCCTGCTGGAACGCCATGGCCTGAAAATTGGCGACATCGACCTGTGGGAACTGAATGAAGCCTTCGCCAGCCAGTGCCTGTACTCCCGCGACAAGCTGGGCATCGACCCCGCCATTTACAACGTGAACGGCGGCTCCATCGCCATCGGCCACCCCTTCGGCATGACCGGTGCGCGGCTGGCCGGCCACATCCTGCTCGAAGGCCGCCGGCGCAAGGCGAAAAACGTGGTCGTCTCCATGTGTGTGGGCGGCGGAATGGGCGCTGCCGGCCTGTTCGAGGTGTTTCACTAGACCTGTATCAATAGCCCTGCGTACGGGCGGCGCAGAATCGGAGCCGTCACTCCGATTCCGCCTGTACTGCCATGTCCGCTCCGACCCAGCCCTCCGCAAGCCTGATCGCCAACCTGCGCAACGAGTGGATGCGCTACCCGCCGTTTGCGCAGATGCAGGCGGCCCATGTAGACGCCTTTCTTTCCGATTCGCAACAGGCCTATTACGCGCCGGGCGAGACGGTGCTCGCGCCGGGCGATGGTGTGCCGCAGCACCTGGTCTGCATACGCCAGGGGCAGATCACCGGCCATGTCGATGCGCAGGCTGGCTCCAGCGCCATCGGTTATGGCCCGGGTGACCTGTTCCCGGTCGGCGCGCTGCTGGGCGGGCGCCCGGTGGTCGCCGCCTACAAGGCCCACGCCGACGTCTTCTGCCTGTTGCTCAAGGCGGACGCCGTGCACAAGCTGGCGGCACTGAGCCCGGAGTTCGCCCGCTTTCTGGGGCAA
>JANNDB010000143.1:0-3690 GCA_031387285.1 Betaproteobacteria bacterium
AACAAGTCGGTGGTGACCGAACTCAACCGATTCGGCCACGACCTGCATGCCTACTTTCTGACTGGCGCGCGCATCGGCGCCGACGAGCACGGCAAGGTTGTGCCAATGAAGAAGGCCTGAGCGCCGCAGTCAACTGTTCCCATTGGAGCTGGACCATGGCATTTGGTACGCAGGACGACACCGACGAAGTGATGAACGAGATCAACATGACGCCGCTGGTGGACGTCATGCTGGTGCTGCTGATCATCTTCATCATCACCGTGCCGGTTATGAAACACGCCGTCAACATCGATCTGCCGCGCGCTACCAGCACGCCAGACGACGCCAAGCCGCAGACCATCCGGCTCTCGGTGGATGCGGCGGGTGACTACTACTGGAACGAGGCGCGCGTGGACGATGCGCAACTGCCGGGCATGCTGCAGGTTGCCGCCAGGACGCAGCCGCAGCCGCAATTGCAGATCCGGGCCGACAAGGCGGTACGTTACGAGCGGGTTGCGCAGGCGCTGGCGGCGGCCCAGCAGGCGGGCGTACGCACCATCGGATTCATTACGGAGCCTGGCGCAAGGCCTTGACCGGGCCTCCCCGTCCTATAGCCCCAAGGCAGCGATGCCGGCACGGGCTACCTGGGCGTCCTCCTGGGATTTGACGCCGCTCACCCCGACCGCGCCCAGGCAGTGACCGTCCTTGAGGATCGGCACGCCCCCCTCCAGCATGCCCTCCAGGGCCGGAACACTGAGGAAGGACTGGCGTCCGCCATTGATCATGTCCTCATACACCTTGCTCTCGCGCCGCCCCAGCGCCGCGGTACGGGCCTTGGCCGGCGCGATCGCGGCGGAGGCGGCGGCGGCTCCGTCCAGCCGCTGCAGATGCAGAAGCTGGCCACCGTCATCGACCACCGCAATACACACCGCCCAGTGGTTGCGTTGCGCCTCCAGCAGCGCCGCGGCAGCGATCTTCTGGACATCTTCGAACTCGAGCAGGGGTTTGGACTTCATGGAGATTGCAAAAAAGCGGGGTTGATGGAAGGACCGTGCCACGACACTGCGGCAACGGGGGGATTGTCTCCCAGACCGTGCCGCAATCCCTTGCGGCGCGCGTGCATTTGCATCCAAACACATTTCCGCTGCCACTTGAATTCACCTAGAATCCGCCCAACCTCCCCACCACGGGAAACAAAGGAGTTCATCGCATGAATGATCAAGTACAAACCATGGACAGCAGCCTGGGTTATGGCGTCTCCGCCGAGCAGCGCAACAAGGTGCTGCGAAACACCTACTGGTTGCTCGCACTCAGCATGCTGCCCACCGTGCTGGGCGCCTGGATCGGCGTCGCCACCGGCATCACCTCGGCCCTGACCGGCGGCCTGGGGCTGATCGTGTTCCTGGGTGGCGCGTTCGGATTCATGTTTGCCATTGAAAAGACCAAGAACTCGGCGGCAGGTGTGCCGGTCTTGCTGGCGTTCACCTTCTTCATGGGTCTGATGCTTTCGCGCATGCTGGCCATGGTGCTCGGTTTCAAGAACGGGTCAGAACTGATCATGACGGCTTTTGGCGGCACTGCTGGCATATTCCTTGTCATGGCCAGCCTGTCTACCGTCATCAAGCGTGACCTCAGCGGCATGGGCAAGTGGCTGACTGTCGGGGCGCTGGTTCTGATGGTGGGTGCCGTGATCAACGTTTTTGTGGGCTCCTCAGCCGGAATGATGGCGATTTCGGTACTGGCGATCGGCATCTTCAGCGCTTTCATGCTGTATGACCTCAAGCGCATCATCGATGGCGGTGAGACCAATTACATCAGCGCCACCTTGAGCCTGTACCTGAGCATCTTCAACGTTTTCCAGAGTTTGCTCGCCCTCCTTGGAATTGGTGGCGGCAGCAACGACTGACCAGATTTTGCGCCGACGCAATCAAAAAGGGCCCCGAAAGGGGCCTTTTTCATGGGTTTTGCCGCGCGTGGAAGTTTCAGCGAAGGACTTGATATGCCGATAATGGACCAAACCGGTCCGTTCCATTCCATGCACAAGCCCCTGCTTATCGCTGTGTCCGCGCTGTTGCTGGCCGGCTGCGACATCCCCGGCCTCGGGCCGGATCCGCGAATTGCCCAGCGCGAAGCCGACGGCAAAGCTGTCGGAGCGGCCTGCCGTCACGCGCTCAGAGGCATCGAGGACTGTTATCGCCAAAACGAAAAGGCGCCGAAAACCGCAGTCTTCGAGGGTTGGAAAGAGATGGACCTGTACATGCGCGAAAACAAGATTGAGGGTATCGCGCCTCAGCAGGCCCGCAGCGGGGAGGCGGAAGACGTCGTACTGGAAGAGAAGAAACCAAAGACCGCCATGGCCGAAAAACCGGCGGCCGAGGTCAAATCCAAAACGGACGTGGCCATGAAGTCAGCCAAGCCAGCCGACAAGGCTGCGCCCAAGGCTCCCGGGCACTAGCACCACGCCCGCTGGCTGGCTGGCGCGTCACTCCTGGCGCTCGAACACCGCGATGCTCTCCACGTGCGCCGTGTGCGGAAACATGTTCACCACGCCGGCCGCGGAGCACACATACCGTCCCTGATGGACCAGCACCCCCGCATCGCGGGCCAGTGTCGCCGGGTTGCAACTCACATAGACAATACGTGCCGGCGCGACCCATGACGCATCCGGCGGCACCGCATCCGGCAGGCGCAAATCGGCCAACGCCCGCACCAGAGCGAAGGCCCCTTCCCTGGGTGGATCCAGCAGCCACTTGTCGGCGGGGCCATCGGCCAGCAGCAGTTGGGGCGTCATCTCGAAAAGGTTGCGCTGTACAAACCGCGCGGGCAACGACTCCCGGCGCGCGGTTCCGCTGGCGTCTGGCAGCGAGGCGTTGGCCTGCGCCCTGGCCACCAGCGACTTGCTGCCCTCGACGCCAAGCACCTGCTGCGCCTGCGTCGCCAGTGCAAGGGTGAAATTGCCAAGCCCGCAAAACCAGTCGATCACGCGTTCATGGCGTGCCACCTGCAGCAGGCGCAGCGCATAACCTACCAGCACATCGTTCACTTGCGGGTTGACCTGGGTGAAGTCGGTTGGCCGAAATGGCATGCGTATGCCAAACTCCGAGAGCGTGTAGGACAGCTCGGGGCCACCGGAGTCCAGCAACTCGACGGTGTCCGGCCCCTCAGCCTGCAACCACCATTGAACGGTGGCGTGGCGCCCGCCGTGCGTTCCGGTGTGCTCGGCGGCAAAGCTGCGCAACAGCGCCAGATCCCCGGTTGGCAGAGGCTCCAGATGCCGCAGAACGAGGGCGATCACGTCGCCCGCAGCGCTGGAGCCGACGGCCAACTCGATCTGCGGGCAACGCTCGCGCGCACGCATCCCGTAGACCAGCGCCCGCAATGGCTCGAGCAACGCACTGACCCGCGGCGCCAGTACACGGCATTCACGCATGTCGGCCACGAAACTGCTCTTGCGCTCATGGAAACCGACAAGCACCGCGTCCTTCTTGCGCACATAGCGCACAGAGAGCCGGGCCCGGTAGCGGTAACCCCAGCTCGGCCCCTGGATCGGGCGAAGAATCATGTCCGGGCGCACTTTGGCAAGGTGCCACAACGCATCCTCCAGCACCCGCTGTTTGACCGCCAGTTGGGCATGCGCCTGCAGGTGCTGCACCTTGCAGCCACCACAAGCCCCCTCGTGCAGGCCGAAATGCGGGCAGGCCGGACGCACCC
>JANNDB010000129.1:0-6389 GCA_031387285.1 Betaproteobacteria bacterium
GAAGCTCAGCCAGATTGAGCACGGCGCTGCCCCGGGGCAAGGTTTGCGCCAGCAACTCCAGGCGCTTGGCATTCAGCGGCAAGGGCAGAAAGCTGATCCCCGTCACCCGCCCGCCCGGACGCCCGAGCTGCGCCGCGTAGCCGCTGGCGACCAGGTCGCCCAGTGACACGACGGGTGTGGCCAGCGCTGCCGTGGCGGCCAGCGCAGCGTCGGCGGCCTGTCCTGGCGCGATGATCACCGCGGGCCGAAGAGCCGCGAGTTCGGCGGCCAGGCGCAGCAGGTCTTGCGCGCGGCCCTCTGCAAACCGCACATCCAACACGACATCGCGGCCCTCTATAAGACCGCGCTCGCGCAGGCCGTCGCGAAAGGCCAGAACAGAGGCCGGGTTTGTGGTGGCGCCTGCTACCGTCAGATAGCCTATGCGTTGAACGACCTGACTGGGCTGCGCGCGCGATGGCCGTGCAGCAAACCCGCCCAACAGCGTCATGCCCGCCGTGGCCAGCAGCCAGGAGCGGCGTTGCATGGATTTCACTGGATCACCTCGTCCGCGCGAAGAAGCAGGGCTTGGGGCAGCGTCAACTTGAGCGCCTTGGCGGTCTTCAGGTTGATTACCAGTTCGAACCAGTTCGGCTCGGCGCCCGCGACGTCAGTCCGCCGCTGTCGCTGAACACACGGCTGGCGTGTTCGTGCGAGCGTCACGGCAGCAGCTTCCATGGGTTGATGACTGCCAAGCCGGCGGCCTCGAATGGCCTGGCGTCGCGCGTTGCAACCACCAGGCCATGAACAGCCGCTGTGGCTGCAATGTATCCGTCTACCGGGCCGATGGCCTTCCCTACAGCGCGTGCACGGGCACGAAGCACCGCGTAGGCTTCGCAAGCAGCCGCGTCGAAGGCAAGAATCCGACCGATGAACAAAGGCAAGATGCGCTGCTCAAGACTTGCGTGAAGCGTTTCCCTTCGCTTGCCAGACGGCAAGGCCGCGATGCCAAAGCGCAACTCGGCCAGACTGATAGTCGACAGATACAGCGTTTCAACGGTTTGCGCGTCCAACCAGGCTAACACGCCTGTATCACCGCTTGACTTCAACGGCTCGGAAACGACGTTGGTATCAAGAAGAATCATTCGAAGCGCATCGGTTCGGTCGGTGTCTTGTCGCGCTCGATCTCAAGATCGAAGCCCCCTGCCTGAAGGCCGATTTCGGCCAGCAGGGAACCCAGCTTGATGCGACCTTCAGGTCGAGCGGCGGTCTCAAGAATGGCTCGAACCTCGGCTTCGGTGCTTCGACCAGCCAGCGCGGCCCGCACTCTCAAGGCGCGGTGCGTTTCCTCTGGCAAGTTGCGCACTGTAATTGATGGCATTGCTTGCTTTTCAAAGAATTGATGACAATGAATGCATCATATGCCAAATGATATCGTTTGGGGGCATGCTTCGCAAAATGGTGCCTCGTGGCAATCGTGCTGGCCGGCGGCTTTCGGGTTTATCCGGGGCAGTCTTGTTCCCTCTCGGTCTATCAATGGCGTGCTCTACAGGTTCAAGGTCGGGGTGTTGGCGAAGTGACTGCTACGGATCACTGAATCACCTCGTCCGCGCGCAGCAGCAGCGACTGCGGGATGGTCAGGCCGAGCGCCCGCGCGGTCTTCAGGTTGATCACCAGGTCGATCTTCGTCGGCTGCTCGACCGGCAGATCGGCTGGCCTGGCCCCTTTGAGGATCTTGTCGACATAACCCGCCGCGCGCCGGAAGACGTCGGCGATGTCCGGGCCATAGGACATCAGCCCGCCGGCCTCGGCGAATTCCCGGACTTCGTACATCGCTGGCAACCGGTGCCTGGCCGCCAGGTTGATGATGCGCTGCTTCTGCGAGTTGAAGAGCGGCGACGACAAAGTCAAGAGCGCTCCGACACGGTCTTTGGCCGCAGTTTCAAACGCCGGATCGATGTCATCGGCAACCTGCACCTCCAGGCCGCTTATCCCCAGGCCCAGCGCACGGGCTGCCGCTTCAACGCCCAGCATCGAAAACTGCGGTCGTACCACCGTCAGGAGGACACCAACACGGGAAACCCTTGGTACTACCTCCTTGCGCATCTGCAGGCGTTTGGCCTCGAGTTCCGAGCCAATCAAGCGCAATCCCGTCAGATACCTTCAGACCAGGGCCGATCGCCGCCACGGCATCGGCAAGGCGGCCGGTCCGCCAAGCAGCGCCAAGCCAATGTGATACGGGCGTAATACAATTGGCCGTTTTCGAGGGAGAACCCGCCATGGCTGTTTCCGTGCGCTTGAAACCCGATATCTCGAAGGCGCTGGAGCGCGAGTGCAAGCGCCAGCGCAAGACCCGCACCGCGCTGATCCATGAAGCTCTGGTGGCGTTCCTGCAACCGGCGCGACCGCGGCTCGGTGACGTCATCCGCGAATTGCTCGCCGACTCGCCCCAGGGCCTGGGGCTGGAGCGCAACCAGCCGGAGGTGGCGGACCAGCGCGACTGGGGGCGCTGATGCGTTACATGCTCGACACCAACACGCTGATCTACGTTCTGAATGCCCGGCCGCAACACCAGGCCGTGCTCGACCGGTTCAACCTGCACGATCCGCGCAACCTGTGCCTGTCGTCGATCACGCTGGCCGAGCTGCGCTTCGGCGTGGAGCAAAGCCAGCGGCGGGACTCGACCCAAGTCAAACTCGACCGCGTCATCGCGGCGCTGCAGGTGGCGCCGTTTGAGGACCGCGCGGCCCGCGCCTACGGCGGCGTGCGGGCCTTGCTGCAGTCCGCCGGAAAACCGATTGGGCCGCTTGACACGCTGATCGCGGCGCACGCCCTGTGCCTGGGCCTGACCCTGGTCACCAACAATACCGGCGAGTTCAGCCGCGTGCCGGGTTTGCGCGTCGAGAACTGGATCACGGCCTGAGAGCCTGAGAGATCTTTTCGGGCAGTGGGCCGGCAGGCATGGCGGCGCACGCGTTGCGGCGATGGCGTCAGAGTCTGGTGTCATTCGATCACCCTGTCCGCACGCAAAAGGAAGGCCGGCGGGATGGTGATGCCGAGCGCCTTCGCCGCTTTCAGGTTGACCACCAGTTCAAACACCGTCGGCTGCTCCACCGGGATGTCGGCCGGCTTGGCGCCTTTGAGCACCTTGTCCACCACGAGTGCCGAGCGGCGCAGCAAGTCTGCCTGTGACGGCGAGTACACGAACAGGGCCCCGGCGTCGGCCATTGACGGAATCAGCCCGATGACGGGCAAGCGTTTTTGGTTTGCCAGTTCGATCAGCCGCACCCGCATGTTCAAGGCAAGCACGGACCCGGCGTAGATCGCCTCGACCCGGTCCGCAACCAGTTTGGCCACCGCAGCGTCGAACTCCGCCGGATTCGCCGGTTCGGCGGTAGTGATCGTCAGGCCCATCGCGGCGGCCACCGGGGCGAACTCCTGCTGGGAGAGTCTTCCGGCCGGATCGGCCGGGTCCAGCAGTCGCCCGATGCGCTTCAAGCCGGGCAGGATTTCGCGCAGCAACTGGATCCGCTTGGGCAGGAGCGAGGCGCTGATGTTGCTGAGCCCGGTGGCATTGCCGCCCGGACGCCCGAGGCTCGCCACGAAGCCCTCGCGCACCGGGTCGCTCACCGTGGCGAACACCATCGGTATGCTGCGCGCCGCCTGCCACGCGGCCCTGGCCGCAATCAGGGGCGGCGCATACACCAGTTCCGGCCTGCGCGCCACCAACTCGGCCGCGAGGCGTGGCAAATCCTCGTGCCGGTCGTCAGCATAGGCGCGGTCGTAGGCGATGGTCTGCCCCTCGATCCAGCCGAGGGCTCGCATCTGGTCGAAGAAGGGTTTCAACGTGACTGCCTCCTTGGCCGATGTGCTGGGCGCCAGCACACCAACGCGGTGCAGGCTGGCAGACGCTGTCTGCGCGCGCGCGTGGCCCCAGAGGCTGGCGCCCAGCGCAAGCAGCAGAAGTCGTCGAAGCTTCATCAGATTGTTACTCTGCTTGGCGATCACTGGATCACCTCGTCCGCCCGCAGCAGCAGTGCCTGCGGGATCGTCAGCCCCAGGGCCGTGGCGGTCTTGCGGTTCAGCGCCAGCGTGAAGACCGTCGGCTGCTCAACCGGCAGGTCCCCCGGTTTGGCCCCGCCCAGGATGCGGTGAACGTAAAACGCGGCGCGCCGCACCAGCGCCGAATTGTCGGTGCCCAGCGACACCAGTCCACCGTCGGGGGCGACCCGCGCGCTGGTAGACGCCAGCGGCAGGCGCTGGCCCCGCGCCCACCGGATTATCTGCCGGCGCACATCGGGTGTACCCGCAAGCGCGACGTCGTCGCCGATCAGGATCGCATCGGCACGGTTGGCCAGGATGGCGGTGAATGCTTGCGGCAGCTCGGCGGCCTTGCGTGCGTCGATTCGGTTCAGCGTGATGCCCAGCTGGATGGCCGCCGGACGCAGCAGATCCAGGTAGCTGCCGTAGTTCGGATTGTCCGGGTTCACCATCACCGCCACCCGCACAGTGCGCGGTGCCAGTTCCTTGAGCAGTTGCAGCAACTCAGCATCCGCGCCGGCGGTGGTGTAGGTATAGATCACATCCGGACGCAACGCCACCAGTTCGGCCGCCAGCGCAGGCAACCGTTCGGCGGCGCCTTCGGCGAAGCGGACTTCATAGCTGACGTTGCGTCCGTCGCTGTAACCGAGAGCGCGCAGCCCTTCGAGCATGCAACCGGCGCCACCGCCCTGGTTGTTGGGCAGGCAGGCCATGTCCGCCTGCCTGGCCGGCGACAGGATGGCGACTTTTGGCAGCCGGGCGGGTTGCTGGGGCCAGGCGGGCAGTGCAAACCACACCGTCAAAAGAACCAGGCAAGACAGGGCGAAGCGGCGCACGTTCACTGGATCACCTCATCCGCCCGCAGCAGCAGCGCCTGTGGCATCGTCAGGCCGAGTGTCTTGGCTGCCTTCAGGTTGATCACAAATTCAAACCTCGTTGGCAGTTCAATCGCCAGATCACCCGGCTTGGCACCGTTCGGGATCTTGCCGATCAACACGCCCGCGCGCGGGTCGAACTGTGCACGAATCAGCCCGTACGACATCAGGCCACCCCCATCCGGGAGGTTGCGAAACGGCGAAATGGCCGGCAACCGGTTGCTGGCGACGAAGGCGGCGACAAGCTGGGTCGAGCGGGCCCGTGTAAATTCGGGCGATCCAAGAATGACCATCGCCTTGATTCCTGCGCTACTACCGGCCTTGAGCGCCGCCTCGACACCATCGGCGCTGCGCAATTCCATGACCTGGGGCTCGATGCCGAAGCCCTGCGCGGCCGCCTTCGCAGCAACGAGTTGCTCTTGACCGGTCGTCGAATCCCACAACAGGCCGATGCGGCGAACCGCTGGCACGGCAGTGTGAAGCAGCTCGACCCACTTGCCCGCCAGGGCAACATTGTCGAGAAACAGGCCGGTGAGATTGCCGCCCGGGCGGGCCAGGCTGCGCGCCCAACCGGCCTTCACCGGTTCGGTTTCATTGTCCAGCGCCACGATCGGGATAACGCGGGTCGCAGCCAACGCAGCCCGAATGGCCGCCGGGCCGATGGCATAGATCACCGCGACCTTGAGGTTCACCAGCTCCGCGGCGAGGCCGCCGAGTGCCGCCGGCTGCCCGTCCGCGTTGCGGATTTCGAAGCTGAAGTTCTTGCCTTCTTCAAAGCCCGCCTCCCGCAGGCCCTGCACCACGAAGCCAAAGCTGAGGCCGCCACGTGGGGTGGGGTTGGTGTTCAAGAAACCCACCACGGGAAGCCGCTGCGGTGTCTGCGCATGGGCCATGAACGGAGCTGCCAGCAGGCCCATGGCGACAGCCTGGGCAAAGTCGCGGCGGCTTTTCATTGGCCTACCCCATCGGTGCGTGAAGGAGCCAGGCGGCGTTTCATTCGATCACCCCTGCCGCAATCGCTGCTATTATTCTTACATCGTAATACTTTGAGGAGCGCGGCATGGACGCATCCACTGTCACCAGCAAAGGGCAGGTCACCATCCCCAAGGAAGTGCGACGCGCGCTGGGCATTCGCCAGGGCAGCCGCGTGGCATTTGCGACGAAGAATGGCAAGGTCGAGCTGCGCGTATTGCACCGTGCGCCGGAAACCGTCGTGTCAGGGCACGGCATGCTCGAGGCGCGCGGCAAGCAACTGCCGCCGGATTTCGACGCCGCAAGCCTGCTCGCCCCCAAACGCGGGGCCAAACGCTGATGCTGGCGCTCGATACCAACGTGCTGGCGCGTTACTACGTGCATGAGGGCGGCGCTGCCAGTGCGCAAGAGGCGACGGCGCGCGCCGTGGTGGAACGCGGCACGCAGCTGTTTGTCGCCAAGACGGTGGTGCTCGAGCTCGAATGGGCGCTGCGGGGCGTGTATGGCCATCCGGCCAAGGATGTC
>JANNDB010000166.1:0-4800 GCA_031387285.1 Betaproteobacteria bacterium
TGCAACACCGCCTCGTAGAGTCGGATCGCCTCGGCCGAAGCACCCCCCTGCTGCAGGGCAACGGCCTGCTGCATCAGCCCATGCAACACGCCGCGAACCAGCCGCTGCAGATCCTGCGCCAGCGCAGCGTCGCGCGCGTGCGATTGTTGCTGCTGAGGGCTCGCGTGCGCCACAACGCGCCGATGCGCCATTTTTTCTTCCATCCGGGTGGCCTTGCAGGGTAGCGTCAGGGTGAACGCGCCATAGCTGATGCGGGTGAGCTTAGACTGGCCGCCCGACCGGTAATCGACCGAATAGGCCGGTGTTCGCTGCGCATTTCGGCGTGCCGCCGGCGCGTGTCGGGATTTGCCTTACAGGGCCGCATCAAAAGCCTGACGCGCGACGCATCCGTTCGCTGATTCAAGTTTTTCACGCTCCGTCGAGAATTCCGTCATAGCGGCCGACCACGACCACCCCAACAGGAAAGAGACCCATGACAAACGAGCAGATTCTTTCCGAGATTCGCGAAGCCAACCTCACCTACCTGATGCTGGCGCAGAACCTGATCCGCTGCGACCGCGCCGAAGCGCTGTTCCGCCTGGGCATGTCGGAGGAATCTGCCGACCTGATCGCCAACCTCTCACCCGCGCAGATCCTGAAGATCGCTTCGGGCAACATGTTGCTCTGCAAATTCCGCGTGGACGATGACATTGTCTGGAACCTGCTCACCAACCACACCACCCGCAAGATCGACAACGACGCCACCACCCGGCTGCATGCAGGCATCCTGATGGCCGGCAAGTTTGCCGAAGCGATGTAGGCAACCGGCAAGTCCCACCATGGCCAGCAAGAGCATCGTCAACGAATCCCGGCAAATCGAACGCGCGGTAGCGCTGATCCACCTGGGGGCGCGCCTGCAGGTGCTGGAGAGCGAGACCAATCTGTCCTACGAGCGGCTGTTGCGCTTGTACAAGGAGGTGGCAGGGCGCTCCCCGTCCAAGGGCCAGTTGCCGTTCTCGACCGACTGGTTCCTTACCTGGCAACCCAACATCCACGCGTCCCTGTTCCTCAATATCTACGAGTACCTGGGAAAGGTCAGCGCGCTGGAAGACATCGACGCCGTGATGAAGGCCTACAAGCTCTACACCGAGCAGATCAGCGCCTGCGACGTCGAGCCCATCCTGTCCATCACGCGGGCCTGGCGCCTGGTGCGTTTTGTGGACAACCAGATGCTGACCATGACGAAGTGTTCCCGTTGCGGCGGGCATTTCGTCACCGAACCCTACGAAAACGCGCGCCACTTTGTGTGCGGTCTGTGTGAACCGCCGGCCCGCGCCGGCAAGAGCGCCACCGCGGGCGGCATCCTGGTGCATTGAGGCTGCCGCCTGGTGTCGCTAAAGCACATAAAGGGCTCCATTTGGAGCCCTTTTCCGATTTTGCAGCCAGTGCAATTCCATAGAATGGGGTGGGCTCACTACCTCCCCCATGCCCCGCGCACGCTCACCCCGCCACCGTAACCGCCTTCCATCATGATTGTTATCGTCGGCTACGTTGTCGCCATGGGGTGTATCTTTGGCGTCTATATCTTTCACGGTGGAAACATCGGCGTCATATTGACCGCCCTGCCGTTTGAACTGGTCACCATCTTCGGCGGCGCGCTGGGCGCATTTGCCGTGAATAACCAGCCCAAGGTACTCAAGGCCACCATCAAGCTGCTGCCGCAGGCGCTCAAGACCTCCAAATACACCAAGGCGCGGTATCTCGAATTGATGGCGCTGCTCTACGACATCCTGCAAAAGGCGCGCAAGGAAGGCCTGATGGCCATCGAGAAGGACGTGGAGACCCCCGACGAGTCGGAGATATTCAAGAAGTATCCGACCGTGGGCAGCGACCACCATGTGGTCGAGTTCATGACCGACTACCTGCGCATGATGGTGTCGGGAAACCTCAACGCGCACGAAATCGAAGCCCTGATGGACAGCGAGATCGATACCCACCACCAGGAAGCCCATGCCCCGATCGCCGCGATTGCCCGCCTGGCAGGCGCCCTGCCGGCCTTCGGCATCGTGGCCGCCGTGTTGGGTGTCGTCAACACCATGGGCTCGGTGGGCCAGCCGCCGGCGGTGCTGGGCGGCATGATCGCCTCGGCCCTGGTCGGCACCTTCCTGGGCATCTTGCTGGCGTATGGCGTGGTCGAGCCGCTGGGCGGCCTGCTGGAACAGAAGTCGGAAGACGCTGCCAAGGAGTTCCAGTGCATCAAGACCACCCTGCTAGCCAGCATGCAGGGATACAACCCCTCCACCGCCATCGAGTTCGGGCGCAAGGTACTGTTCTCCACCGAGCGGCCGAGTTTCGTGGAACTCGAAGCCCACGTGCGTGGCAAGAAGTAAGGAACCCTGACCCCGGGCGCTGCCATGGCTACTGACGCAAAGAAGCTCCAGCCGATCATCGTCAAGAAGGTGAAGAAGGGCGGCCATGCGGTGCACGGTGGCGCATGGAAGATCGCCTACGCCGACTTCGTGACCGCCATGATGGCGTTCTTCCTGCTCATGTGGTTGCTCGGTTCAACCTCGGAAGGCGACAAGAAGGGCCTCTCCGACTATTTCAGTTCACCTTTGAAGGTGTCCATGATGGGGGGCAGTGGCGCCGGCGCTAGCAACAGCGTGGTACGCGGTGGTGGCACGGACCTGACCAAACAGAGCGGGCAGAACAAGCAGGCGGCAACCAGCACCGACCCGATCCTGGCCAAAAAGGCGGCGCTCGACGCAGCCAAGGCGGACATCGCCAAGCAGGACGCACGCAAGCTCGCTGCGCTGAGCGCCAAGATCAGCTCGGTCATCTCGAACAATCCGCGGCTGGCCGAGTTCAGCTCGCAGATCCGGCTGGAGTCGACACCGGACGGGTTGCAGATCACCATCGTGGACGACCAGAACCGCGCCATGTTCGACGTGGGCAGTGCCCTCGTGAAGCCGTACATGCGCGAGATCCTGCGCGAGATCGGAACGGCGCTGGGCGGTGTCGAGAACAAGATCAGCCTGGATGGCCATACCGACCGGTCGCCGTATGGCAACGGCGACAGGGGCTACAGCAACTGGGAACTGTCGGCAGACCGGGCCAACTCCTCGCGCCGCGAACTGGTGGCGGCTGGCATGCCGGACGACAAGCTGGTGCGCGTCACGGGCCTGGCATCGAGCAACCTGCTTGATGCGCAAAACCCGGTGAATCCGAGCAACCGGCGCATCACCATCCTGGTCATGACGCGCGAGGCCGAGGAGCGCCTGCTGGGCGGTTCTCGCACACCGGTCACCGGCAGTACCGAGCCAGCCCCCGGTGCAACGACCGCGGCCCCTGCCGCCACGCGCTGAAGCAGGCTCGAAGTCAACCTGCCCAGCCCCACGCGCGAAAGCTGCCACACATGAATGGCATGGAACTGCTGGATGCCATCAAGCAGGACACCACGCTCAGCCATGTCCCGTTGCTGATGGTTACCGCCGAGGCCCGCAAACAGGACATCCTGCAGGCCGCCAGCCTGGGCGCGGCGGGTTATGTGGTGAAGCCCTTCACGCGGACGGTGCTGGAGAACAAGGTGCTGCTGATACTGGGGAAGCAGGCGAAGTAACTCCGGCTATCCGGCGCCCGCTGCGGCAGCCACTCGCCGCTCAATGAATTGACGGGGCTGTGCCTGGTGGCTTGCGTTTGGCAAGGCGAGCTTGCATAATGTAGACACATCAACGTATATCCATTACGGCCATGACCAGCCTACGAATTGCCAAATGGGGCAACAGCCTTGCGGTGCGCATCCCGGCGGACTACGTGCGTCAAATCGGCGCAAAGGAGGGCGACCAACTGATCGCCCACATAGGCGCTGACGGCGCACTGAACCTGCGGCCCACGCAATGGAGCCGTAGCGCATTTGCAAGCGAACTCAGCCTTGAGAAGAAGGCGCTACCCATGGGCACATCGGTCATGGAGCAATTGCGCCAGGACGCGCGGTATTGATGCTCTACGTCGATACCAGCGTATTGGTTGCGCTCTGTACCAACGAGGCCCGGACCACCGCGGTGATCAAGTGGTATGCCGCGTGCACGGACGAACTTGCATCGGCCGCGTGGTGCGTGACCGAATTCGCAAGCGCGTTGGGGATCAAGCAGCGATCCGGACAATTGACCGAGGAGCAAGCGCAGGCTGCCTGGCTTCAGTTTGAGCGGATGTGTGCCAACGATCTGCAATTGCTGCCGGTAGAGGCAAGCACATTTCACAGCGCGGCCATGCTCACCATGGATGCATCTGCCGGCCTGCGCGCGGGTGACGCGCTGCATCTTGCATGTGCGTTGGAGGCGAAGGTGCGAGGATTGGTGACGCTGGATGGGGTCCAAGCCAGGAATGCCGGCCGCCTCGGGGTGAAGCCGGTGGGGATATAGCTGCAGACGGGCTTGGCCAGTATCAGGCCGGCGCGGCGCTCGGCGCAGCGGCATAAAGGAGGGAGGCCGAAGGCCGGAAGGACAGCCGCGGAGGTGAGTGCGGCGCCGGCCGCCACGCGCTGAAACCGGCTCGCTGGCAAGCAGCGGACAGCCTGGCGGCACTCGACAAGCTGCGCGCCACCGCATTCGACTTCGTCATCAGCGACATCAACATGCCGCGCATGAACGGCAAGGAGTTCCTGGCCGAGATGAAGCAGGACGCCGCGCTCAGCCACATCCCGGTGCTGATGGTCACCGCCGAGGCCCGCAAGCAGGACATCCTGCAGGCCGCCAGCCTGGGCGCGGCGGGTTATGTGGTGAAGCCCTTCACGCGGACGGTGCTGGAGAACAAGGTGCTGCT
>JANNDB010000179.1:0-3576 GCA_031387285.1 Betaproteobacteria bacterium
TGCCGCCTTCGCTGTCGCCACAAAAGGCCACGCCAGCGGCCTCGGCCGCCGCCTGCAGGCCGGCGACCAGAGCCTGTGTCCGGGCGGCAAGCTGGTCGAAGAACCCGGGCTTGCGGATCTCCCGCAGCGTTGCCAGACCACATGCGGTGGCGATTGGATTGCCGGACAAGGTTCCGGCCTGGTACACGGGACCCAGCGGGGCAAGTTGTTGCATCACGGCGCGCTTGCCGCCAAATGCCGCCAGCGGCATGCCACCACCGATGACTTTGCCCATGATGGTCATGTCGGGCTCGAAGCCTGGCAAAGACTTGGCGTAGACACTTTGCGCGCCTCCCAATGCGACGCGGCAACCGGTCATGACTTCGTCGAAAACCAGCAGGGTTCCGTGGAGGGAGCACAACTCGCGGCAGCGCCGCATGAACGGCAAACTGGCACGGACAAAGTTCATGTTGCCGGCGATCGGTTCGATCACCAGGCAGGCCAGCGCGTCACCGTGCAGTGCAAAGGCCTGCTCCAATTGCTCCAGGTTGTTGTATTCCAGCACCAGCGTGTCACGCACCACCTCCGGCGGTACCCCGGCACTGGTGGGGTTTCCAAATGTCGCAAGGCCGGAGCCGGCCTTGACGAGCACGGCATCGGCGTGGCCGTGGTAACAGCCCTCGAACTTGATCAGTTTGTGGCGCCCGGTTGCGCCGCGCGCCAGCCGGATGGCGCTCATTGCGGCTTCGGTACCCGAACTGACCAGCCGCACCATGTCCATCGACGGCACCAGGTGCAGCAACATCTCGACCAGCTCGACTTCGCGGCGGGTCGGAGCGCCAAATGAAAAGCCGTCCTCGGCTGCTGATCGCACGGCCTGCAGCACCGCTGGATGCCCATGGCCGAGGATCATCGGTCCCCAGGAGCCGATGTAGTCGATGTAGCGTTGTCCGGCCTCGTCCCACATACAGGCGCCTTGCGCGCGCTGGATGAAACGCGGCGTACCCCCGACAGCCCGAAAGGCGCGCACGGGCGAGTTCACCCCACCTGGGATGACGCGCATCGCGCGCGCAAACAGGGCCACGTTGGAATCAGTGCTTGGTGTCATGTGTCGGTTCAGCGAAAAGCGGATCAATGGAGATGCCATCTTCGGCGTCCCCATCGGCCTCGGGTTGTGCCCAGAACAGGCGGTCGGGCACCAGGTGCCCCATGCCGGGGCGAAACCCGGCGTCCAGACATCGGTCCAGGTAGCCCAGCGCTTCCTTTGCCGCCTCTGCCAGGTCGCTGCCCGATGCCAGCAATCCGGCGAGCGCGGCAGACAGGGTGTCACCTGCGCCGGAAAACGCGGCGTCCAGCCGTTCGAACCGCCCGCTGAACAAAATGGTCTGAGGCGACGCCAGCACGCTTTCGACCGAGTCGTCGGGTGCGGACATGCCGGTAACCAGCGTATAGGAGACGCCCCATGCGCTGGCCGCCCTGGCCACGTCGCGCGGGCCCGGATTCTTCCCGGGTGGCCAGTCCGGCAGGAGCCAGCGGCATAAAGTACTGTGGTTTCCTACCAACACCGTCGTCTGCGGCAACAGCAGCTCGCGGAAGGCGTCCAGATAAATATCGATCTGTATCTCGTTCCACCACGACAGGTCGGGCATGTAAGCCACCAGAGGCACGTCGGCGTAGTCCGCGGCAATCGCGCTGATGGCACTCAGGGCCTCCGCAGAGCCAACAAATCCGACTTTGATAACCTGCGCCGACACATCCTCCAGGATGGTGCGCGCCTGTTCCGCAATGGCCTCGTCATCCAGCACAAAGTGGTCGACGATTTCCGCGGTATCACGGCTGTAGGCACCCGTCATGACAGGCAGGGCATGGACCCCGACAGACGCGATCGCGGTGATGTCGGCGGACAGGCCTCCGGCACCGCTGGGGTCGTTCGCATTAAACGTCAGGACGCAGGCGGTGCGATCCGATTCTTCGGTATCGGGCAGGTCGTTGGGGTCGGGTAGCAGCGACATTGCAGTGCCTGAAATAGCCGTCAGGCAGAATTACGTTGGGTTCTGGCGCGTGGAGCGCAAATCGCTGGAACTGTCTCTATACAATCGTTGCATTCTATTCGAAGGCCCCTTAAGCTGTGAGTGAATCTAAAACCTGGATGTGCCTGATTTGTGGCTGGATTTATGACGAAGCAAGTGGTGCACCTGACGAAGGTATAGCGGCCGGCACACCTTGGTCCGATGTGCCAATGAACTGGACTTGCCCCGAGTGCGGCGCACGCAAGGAAGACTTCGAAATGGTCCAGATCTGATCCTGGTCGCCAGGACCGCCGTCCTGACATCCGTGACAACCATCCGAGCGGGAGCGCATTTTTGTGAATACAACCGGATCGCCTCTCAAAGTACTGGTCATCGACGACAGCAATACTATCCGTCGCAGCGCGGAGATTTTCCTCAAGCAGGGCGGGCATGAGGTGTTGCTGGCGGAAGACGGGTTCGATGCGCTGGCCAAGGTCAACGATTACCAGCCGCACCTGATCTTTTGCGACATCCTGATGCCTCGCCTGGATGGCTACCAGACCTGCGCCATCATCAAACGCAATCCCCGCTTTGCCCAGGTACCGGTGGTCATGTTGTCCTCCAAGGACGGCGTCTTCGACAAGGCGCGCGGCCGCATGGTCGGAGCGCAGGACTACCTGACCAAGCCGTTCACCAAAGACCAGTTGTTGACTACCGTCGGACAAATCGGCTCCAGCGCCGTGGGAGTTGCCTGATGGCGATTCGCAGCGTCCTCATCGTCGATGATTCACGCACGGAGTTGATGTTCCTCACTGACGTGCTGCACAAGAACGAGATGTCGGTGCGCACGGCGCAGAGCGCGGAGGAGGCGTTCAAGCGTCTGGCGGAGGAGAAGCCCGACTTGATCCTGATGGACGTCGTCATGCCGGGGCAGAATGGTTACCAGTTGACGCGTTCGATCAGCCGTACGCCAGAATACAGCGCCATCCCCATCATCATGTGCACCAGCAAGAGCCTGGAGACCGACCGGGTCTGGGGTATGCGCCAGGGCGCAAAGGACTACATCACCAAGCCGGTGGACCCCGCCGAGCTGATGTCGAAGATCCGGGCATTGGGCTGATCGCGCGGACCACGATGGCCAACCGGGAAGCTATTCGGGAACTCCAGGCGCGACTCGCCAGCCGTTTGCAGACGGCGCGCAACGAAGGGCTTTCGGTATCCTGGCTGGCAGTGCGTAGCCGTGGCTCGAACTACCTTTTTCCGCTGGGTCAGTCCGGCGAGATCTTTCCCGCCGGCGCGATAGCGCCGGTACCGTATTCGCGCCCCTGGTTTCGCGGGGTCGTCAATCTGCGCGGTGGGCTGTACGGCGTGGTGGACATGGCTGCTTTTGTGGCGCAGGCCGAGGTCGTGGTGCAGTCCAACACGGAGCCGGTAGTCGTGACCCTGAATGCAGCGCTGGACGTCAACTGCGCCATCCTCGTGGACACGCTGGCCGGACTGCGCAGTCCCGAGAGTTTTACGAGTGCGCAGGCGCCGTCCGCGGATGAGCCTGCGTACTTCGGAAATCGGTTTGCCGATGCTGGCGGCC
>JANNDB010000210.1:0-2767 GCA_031387285.1 Betaproteobacteria bacterium
AGCGGGGTCTGCATCGAAGTGGACGGCGCACGCTGCGTCTAGGCAAAGCCAGTCACCTGCAGCCATGTCCGAGCGCGTAATCCCCCTGGTTGACTGGCGTGCCGGCACGCGCGCCATTCCAGTTTTGCCGGCCTCCGGCACAGCCAGCGGCGCGCTGCACGACACACGCGGGCGCCCGCTGCGCGATCTGCGCATCAGCGTCACCGACCGCTGCAACTTCCGCTGCAGCTACTGCATGCCCAAGGAGATGTTTGACAAGGACCATGTCTACCTGCCGCACAAGGCCTTGTTGACTTTCGAGGAGATCACCCGGCTCGCGCGGCTGTTCCTCGCGCATGGCGTACGCAAGATCCGTCTCACCGGTGGCGAGCCGCTGCTGCGCAAGAACCTCGAGGTATTGATTTCGCAACTGGCAGCCTTGCGCACGGTCGATGGTGATGCGCCCGATATCACACTCACCACCAACGGCTCGCTGCTGGCGCGCAAGGCGGTCGCGCTCAAGGCGGCCGGCCTGCAACGCGTGACCGTAAGTCTGGACGGGCTGGATGACACGGTTTTCCGGAGCATGAACGATGTGGACTTTCCGGTAGCGCAAGTGCTCGAAGGCATCGCCGCCGCCCACGCCGCTGGCCTGGGCCCGGTCAAGGTGAACATGGTTGTCAAACGCGGCACCAATGACCACGAAATCCTGCCCATGGCGCGGCATTTCCGCGGCAGCGGCAGTGTGCTGCGATTCATCGAATACATGGACGTCGGCAGCACGAACGGCTGGCGCATGGACGAGGTCCTGCCGTCGGCCGAAATCGTGCGGGTGATTGGCGAAGAACTGCCGCTGGTGCCACTCGAACCCGCCGCGCCGGGCGAAACTGCCGAGCGCTGGGGTTATGCCGGCGCGGACGGCTTGCATGACGCTGCCCTGGGCGAGATCGGCGTCATCAGCAGCGTCACCAAGGCTTTTTGCGGTGACTGCAACCGGGCCCGCCTGTCGACTGAAGGCAATCTCTACCTCTGCCTGTTTGCCGGGCAAGGGCACGACCTGCGCAGCGTGTTGCGTTCCGGCGCTGACGACGCAAGCATCTCGGCAGCGATCGGTGCCGTATGGGGCGCGCGCGACGACCACTACTCCGAGTTACGTGGCTCGCTCGCCGCGGTCAGCCGGCCGCATGTCGAGATGAGCTACATCGGGGGATAAGTGGGCATTGATCCGGAGTTGATCACAGGCGTAGTGCTCGCCGGCGGGCGCGGCGAGCGCATGGGCGGCGTGGACAAGGGACTACAGCACCTCGAGGGCGTTGCGCTCGCCCTGCATACCTTGCGCCGCCTGCAGCCCCAAGTGGGCAAGACCATGCTCAACGCCAACCGCAACCGCTCCGAATACGAGACTTTTGGCGTCCCGGTCCGGGCCGACCTGCAGCAGGACTATCCCGGCCCGCTCGCCGGCTTTTGCAGTGCGCTGCACCATTGCGATACCCCTTTCCTCATGACCGTGCCTTGCGACACACCGCACTTCCCCGAAGACCTGGTCGCTCTGCTCGGCGAGGCCCTGCTGCAATCCGGCGGCGATGTGGCCCTACCCAGCACACGGGAGGTACCTGCGCCCGGGGCGGCGGCGGTGTGGCGCGATCAACCCACATTCTGTCTGCTGCGCCGTGAGTTGCTGGCGGATCTGGAGGCCTTCATGGCCGCAGGTGGCCGCAAGGTGCAGGCCTGGACGCAGCGCCACAAGGCTGCGGTTGTGCCGTTCAACGATGCCGCGGCGTTTACCAACATTAATACGCTGGCCGCGTTACAGACACTTGCACCATGACCACGGGTGTTGATCAGGTCATCGGGCAGTTGCGGGGCTACGACCCACACAACCTGAGCGCATCGCAGGTGACAGATTTTCTGGCGCGCCTGGTCACGCCCGTCGAGGGCGATGAGGCGGTTGGAATCTTCGAAGCCCTTGGGAGGGTACTGGCAGAAGACCTCGTCTCGCCGATCAATGTGCCACCACACGACAACTCGGCCATGGACGGTTATGCGTTTGACGGCGCGGCGTTGTCCGCGACGCGACCGCTTGCCCTGCAGGTGGTGGGCACGGTGCTGGCGGGCGCGCCTTGGCACGGCCCGGTCCACAGCGGTCAGGCGCTGCGGATCATGACCGGTGCTGTCCTGCCTGCGGGGCTGGACACCGTCGTTCCCGAGGAGCTGGCGCAGGTCGTCGGCGGGTATGTCACGGTACCGGCCGGGGCCGTCGCGCGGGGGGAGAACCGGCGCGAGGCCGGCGAAGACTTGCGCGCCGGAACGGCCGCGTTGCATGCAGGGGACAGCATCGGACCGGCGGCTTTGGGATTGATCGCCAGCCTGGGAATCTCCCGACTACGGGTTCGCCGCAGATTGCGCGTTGCGTTTTTCTCCACGGGCAACGAAATTCAAAGCCTCGGGGACACCCCGCGGGCAGGCGCCGTGTACGACAGCAACCGGTACACCATATTCGGCCTGTTGACACGCCTGGGCGTGCAGGTGATGGACATGGGCGTGGTGCCGGATGACCCTGACCGATTGAACGCCGCGTTGCGCTGTGCAGCCAGTGCAGCCGACGCCATCATCACCAGTGGCGGCATGAGCGACGGCGAGGCCGACTACACCCGCAAGTTGCTGCAGTCCCTGGCGGGTCGCAGCGGAGGCGTCGCCTTCTGGCGCATTGCCATGCGCCCGGGTCGTCCAATGGCGGTCGGCCGCATCGCGGCGGACCCGGGCCAGCCCGGGGCCATGTGGTTCGGCC
>JANNDB010000250.1:0-2952 GCA_031387285.1 Betaproteobacteria bacterium
GGCCGCCTGGAACATCTCCACGGCCGTCTTCCCGGGGGCGGAAGGGACGTCCGGCACGCCCCACAGTCTGGCCACCTCCGCCCGGTGCTGCGGGTTCGCCAGGTCGCGGTGCGCGCTCAGCAGATTGGCCAGCCCGCCCACTTCGCGCCCACCCATGGCATTGGGCTGCCCGGTGAGCGAGAACGGCCCGGCCCCGGGCCGACCGATGTGGCCGCAGGCCAGATGCAGATTGATCAAGGCGGCGTTCTTGGCCGTGCCGCTGCTGGACTGGTTCAGCCCTTGACAGTACAGGCTCAGCGTCGCGCCGGAAGTGGCAAACAGGCGCGCTGCCTCCAGCAGGTCGGCGTTGGTGATGCCGCAGATCCCGGCCACCCGGTCGGGCGTGTAGTCGCGCACGGTGTCGCGCAACGCGGCAAAGCCATTGGTATGGCGCTCGATGAACTCCGTCGAGGTCCAGCCCTCCCACAGCATGGTGTGCAGCATGCCGTTGTACAGGGCCACGTCGGTACCGGGCTGGATCGGCAGGTACAGATCGGCGGCGCTGGCGGTGTCGGTACGGCGCGGGTCACACACGATGATCTTGAGCTGGGGATTGGCGGCTTTGGCGTCCTCGATGCGCCGGAACAGCACCGGGTGGGCGAAGGCCGTGTTGGAGCCGGTGATGAATATGCACCGGGCATGGTCGATGTCTTCGTAACAGGCCGGCGGTGCGTCGGCACCCAGTGTCTGCTTGTAGGCCGCTACAGCGCTGCTCATGCACAGGCGCGAATTGGTATCGATGTTGTTGGTGCCGACCAGCCCCTTGGCGAGCTTGTTGAAGACGTAATAGTCCTCCGTCAGCAACTGCCCCGAGATGTAGAAGCCGACGGCGTCCGGCCCGTATTCGCGGATGGTTGTGGCGAAGTACGCGGCGGCAAAGCCTAGCGCGTCGTCCCAGCTGGTGGCCAGCGGCGCGTCCCCCCTGCGGATACGGCGCATCGGTTGCAGCAGTCGGGTGGCGCGCGTGACGGCCGCCGTTGCCGTGAGGTGCAGGTTGGAGCCCTTGGTGCACAGCCGCCCGAAGTTGGCCGGGTGCGCCGGGTCGCCCCGCACCTGCACGATCTGTTCCCCCACACTGGTGGTGATCACGCCACAACCGACTCCGCAGTACGGACAGGTGGTGCGGGTTTCGCGGGAGTCCGCCGCACCCATGGTCAGGCCGGATGCCGGCGTGCCGGGCCGGCGACCGGCGCGATCACGCCCAGCCCCAGCGTGGCGACCTCGCTGGCCAGCAAATGCACTACGCCGTGCACCACCTTGATCTGGAATGCCTGCGCGCAGCCTGCGTCAGGTTCGCGTGCGCAGCCGCTGTCGAGCGCGATCGTCCAGTTGTGCAGAGGGCAGGCCACGCTGGTGCCAAAGACGATGCCTTGGCTGAGTGGCCCGCCTTTATGCGGGCAGCGATCGAGCAGCGCGAAAACCTGATCCTGGCTGTTGCGGAAGATGGCGATGTCCATACCCACGGCGCGCGTGACACGGCGCGCGCCGAGCACCGGAATGTCGTCCACGGCGCAAACCGGTTTCCAGCCGTCCAGGGAAAGGGCGTCTTGCATGGTGATTCAGGCCGCCAGGGCCGCAAACTGTCGTGTATCAACGGAAGCTTTGCGCGCTTCAAACCAGGGGTCGGGTTCGCCGTCCAGACTGAATTGCAGTCGCTCCCAGAGCGCCTTGCGTCCTGCCGTATCGTCCAGGATCCTGCGCTTGACGTGGTCCAGGCCGACGCGGCCCACGTAGTGCACCGTGCGCTCCAGGTACCAGCCTTCCTCACGGTACAACTGCATGAAGGCGCCGGTGTATTCGAGCACCTCGGCCGCGGTCTTGACCTTGGTGAAGAACTGCGCCACTTCGGTCTTGATGCCGCCATTGCCGGCGACATACATCTCCCAGCCGCTGTCCACGCCGATGATTCCTACGTCCTTGATGCCGGCTTCGGCACAGTTGCGCGGGCAACCGCTCACGGCGAACTTCACCTTGTGCGGCGCGTACATGCGCCACATGGCGCGCTCCAGGTCCTTGCCCATCTGCGTGCTGTCCTGTGTGCCCATACGGCACCATTCGCTGCCCACGCAGGTCTTGACCGTGCGCAGCGCCTTGGCATAGGCGTGGCCGCTGGGCATGCCGATGTCGTTCCAGACGGCCTGCAGGTCTTCCTTCTTCACGCCGAGCAGGTCGATGCGTTGCCCGCCGGTGACCTTGACCGTGGGGATCTTGTACTTGTCCACCGCGTCGGCGATGCGGCGCAATTCGCTGGCCGTGGTTTCACCACCCCACATGCGCGGAATCACGCTGTAGCTGCCGTCCTTCTGGATGTTGGCGTGGCTGCGCTCGTTGATGAAGCGGCTTTGCGGATCGTCCACTGCCTCTTTGGGCCAGCTCGACAGCAGGTAGTAGTTGACGGCGGGACGGCAGCTTGCGCATCCGTTGGGCGTACGCCACTGCATGCCCTGGAACACCGACGGGATGTCCAGGTAGTGGCTTGCCACGATCGCGGCGCGCACATCGGCGTGGCTGTGATCGGTGCAGCCACACAGCGCCTTTTTCTTTGGCGCTGCCGAGTAGTCGCCGCCCGCGGTGAACATCAGTATCTGTTCAACCAGCCCGGTGCAGGAGCCGCAGGACCCGCTGGCCTTGGTGTGTTTGCGCACCTCGTCGATGGTGAACAGGCCCTTTTCCTTGATGGCCTTGCATATCGTTCCCTTGCTGATGCCGTTGCAGCCGCATACTTCGGCGTCGTCGGCCATGCTCGCAGCACGGGTGTGGCCTTCGTGCCCGACGTCACCTATGTTGGCGCCGGCCTCGCCAAACATCAGGCGGTCACGGATGTCACTGATGTTGCGGCCATCGCGCAGCAGTTTGAAGTAGTAGCTGCCGTCGACGGTGTCCCCATAGAGGCAGGCGCCCACCAGTCGGTCG
>JANNDB010000266.1:0-2055 GCA_031387285.1 Betaproteobacteria bacterium
GACGGCATGGTGCAGCACATCACTCAGCGCATCAACCTGGCAGTGGTCGCCAAGTCTCCGCTGCCGCGTCTTCTGGCCCTGGCTCGGGCGCGTGGCTGGAGCGCCTTGCCCCTGCTGTCCACCCACGGCAACAGCTACGACCGTGACTATTTCGGCGACTCATCGGGCTTGCCTGCTGCGGTGCTCAAGCAGCAGGAGTTCAAGGACGACGAAGAATGGGACATGCCGATGCTCAATGTTTTCCACAGGCGCGGCAAGGTGATTAGCCACTTCTGGGGCTCTGAATTGCTGTACATGCCGCCCGAGCCGGGTCAGGAATATCGCCACAACGACGCCCTCGATTCGCTGTGGAACATGCTGGATTTGACGCCGGCGGGGCGCGGTGACTTTCATCCGCAATTGAGCTATCCCCCCATCAACTCGAAGGAAGCATGACATGACCGGCACGTCCAAACCCAAGCAACCGAAACCGACAGCGGCCCACCACCGCCTTCAGGTCTTCATCGGCGACTGGCACGCGGAAGGCACGTCTTACGGCGACGGACAGGATGCCGCCCATCCGCGCGCGGCGGGCGTACCGTGGACGAGCGACGAAAGCTACGAATGGTTGCCTGGCAGCTTCTTCGTTTTGCACCGCTGGAATGCGCAGATGGGTAAGCGCGAGTTCAAGGGCGCTGAGGTCATGGGCTACGACAAGGCCGAGGGCGGCTACTTCACGCGCATGTTTGACAACGGCGGGCACCACCCTGACTATCGCGCGAGCGTTGACGGCGACGTCTGGAACTTCACTGAAGCGCAGACACGTGCCACGGTGACGGTGCAGGACGGCGGCGACAAGATGAGCTTCAGTTGGGAATGGAAGAACGGTGGCAGAAAGTGGCTGCCTTTGTGTGATCGGGTAGCTGCGCGAACTTGACTAGCGACGCGACACCGTCCTACGTTCCTGTGCGGGATGAACGTTCAGTTGGAGCCGGCAACCACAGCCGCCAGACTGGCCAAGACGCCATTTCCGGGTGCCTCGCGCGAATTCATGCGGACCGCAGCGTGACCCTGTGGAGACGGAAGGGCACATCACTGCCACTTGTCCTACTCCGCGTCAGCCTGCAGGATGGCGCAACCAGCGCGATCCATGGCCTATAACAGTTGGCGGCACAAGCGACCTGCTCGTTCCAGCATCCACTTTCCAGGGAGAGCACATGAAATCATCCGTTGACCAACCGTCGAAGACCGTACCTGCCGACGAAGATCTGGCCGAGCAAGGCCGTCCAGGCCACGGCATTCCCTCGCAGGACCCGGATCCCGCGGCTCAGCTGCCGCTGGAGCCAGAGGAAGTCGAGCGCGAGGCGAATTCGGTGCTGACGGGTGCCGGCGTGATGGTCGGTGCGGCCACGGGTGCTGCCATCGGCGGCGTGGTCGCCGGCCCAGTGGGCGTGCTGGTGGGTGGCTCGCTGGGATCCGTTGCCGGCGCATTGGGCGGCGCCGCCGCTGGCACGATGGCGAACGCGGAGGATGCGTCCCACGTCGACACGGCGCCTGCGGGAAAGCGTGCGCCGGCACATTGATGCCGCTGCGAAAGTGAATTCCGGGTACGCATGCGAGGCACTGCGTGCGCACCGGCTCCGACGCCCCCGAAAATGACGACCAGGGGGTGTGACTTCAGCTCGCGCCTTCCAGCGCCTTGACCGGATGCGATGTCAGCCACGCCTCCAGGTCGTCGGCGCCGCCAAGATGCCGGCCATCTACAAAAACCTGTGGTGTGGTAGCGCGTCCCGTCACCGCCTGCAAGGAGCTGTGGCTGACGCCGTGGCTGCCCAGATCGATCTCCTCGAAACGCAGTCCCCTGTCGGTCAGCATTCGGCGGGCGCGCGCGCAATGCACGCATCCCGACTTGCCGAACAGCGTGATGCGCGGCGGCACGTCGGCCTGCGGATTGAGGTAGTTCAGCATGGTGTCGGCATCCGACACCTGGAACGGATCGCCCGGCTCCTCAGGTTCGATGAACATCTTCTCGATCAGCCTGTCGCGCACCAGCATCGCGTAGCGCCAGCTGCGTTT
>JANNDB010000297.1:0-10422 GCA_031387285.1 Betaproteobacteria bacterium
CCTCACGGTCTTTCGCGACCAGGAGTTCAGCCAGGACCTGTGCGCCGACGCCTCGGCGCGCGCCGTGAAGCGCATCGAGGACGTGCGGGTCCTGCGCACCGACCAGTTCCCCGAGGATGCAGGCCCGATGGCGCATCCGGTGCGGCCTGACAGCTACCTGGAGATCAACAACTTCTATACCGTCACGATCTACGAAAAGGGCGCCGAGGTTGTCCGCATGATGCAGACGCTGGTCGGGCGGGAAGGCTTTGCGCGCGGCATGAAGCTCTATTTCGAGCGCCATGACGGCCACGCTGTGACCTGTGACGACTTCGCGCAGGCGCAGTCGGACGCCAATCCGGGCTCGGACCTGGTGCAGTTGCTGCCCCAGTTCAAGCTCTGGTACAGCCAGGCCGGTACGCCGCGTGTGCAGGCCAGCGGCAGCTATGACGCCCAGGCCCACACCTACACGCTGACATTGCGCCAGAGTTGCGCCGCCACGCCGGGGCAGGCCCATAAAGAGCCGTTCGTGATTCCATTGAGCCTGGGCCTGGTCGCGCCGGACGGCCGGGACCTGCCGCTGCAATTGGCGGATGAAGCCATCCCCAGTGCCGGTTCGCGCACTTTTGTGATCAGCCAGGCTGAAGAGTCCCTGATTTTCGTGAACGTGGATGTGGAGCCCGTCCCCTCGCTGTTGCGCGGCTTCAGCGCGCCGGTGGTACTGGAGATCGACTACTCCGATGCGCAGTTGCTGCACCTGCTGGCCCACGACGGCGACCCGTTCAACCGCTGGGAAGCCGGCCAGCGGCTGGCGCTGCGTTGCGCACTGCACGCGATGACCCACCCGCAAGGCAGCAGGGTCTTGTCAGGCGCCTACCTGCAGGCCATGCGCAGCATCCTGCGCGACGCAAGGCTCGACGCGGCCTTCAAGGAACTGGTGCTGACGCTGCCCTCCGAAACGTACATTGCCGAGCAGCTTGCCGTGGTGGATCCCCAGCAGATCCACACGGTGCGCGAAGCCATGCGCCTGCAACTGGCAAGCGAGCTGCTGGACGACTGGACGTGGGCTTACGAGACACACCAGGCAACCGGCGCCTACCAGCCCGACCCGGTATCCAGTGGCCGCCGCGCCCTCGCGGGAATGGCCCTCACCATGCTGTGCGTGCAAGCCGTGGCCGCGCCGGATGCGGCGGGCAGTGAGGTCTGGCCAGGCAAGACCTACCAGCGCTTCAAGTCAGCCAGCAACATGACGGACCGGCTGAACGCGCTCTCTGCCGTGGTCGTCAGCGGCCATGCCCTGGCGGCACCGGCCCTGGAAAAGTTCCATAGCCTGTTCAAGGATGACGCGCTGGTGCTCGACAAGTGGTTCGCCCTGCAGGCCGGTGCCCCAGACCGCGCTGGCCATGTGCTGCCACTGGTGCGCCAGCTCATGTAGCACCCTGATTTCAACCTGCGCAACCCGAACCGCGCGCGCAGCCTGATCTTCAGCTACTGCAGCGCCAATCCGGGCGCCTTCCACCGGGCGGACGCCGCCGGCTATGTGTTCTGGGGCGATCGGGTGCTGGAACTCGACGCCGCCAATCCGCAAGTAGCGGCGCGTCTGGCGCGCGCACTGGACCGCTGGAGCAAACTTGCCGAGCCCTACCGCAGTGCGGCGCGCGAGGCGATCACCCGGGTAGCCGCCAAGGGTGACTTGAGCAAGGACGTGCGGGAAGTGGTAGACCGCGCCCTCGCCGCATAAAAAGGAGCAAGCACCATGTCGTCCCGCGTTTCCCTTACACGCTACCTGGTGGAACAGCAGCGCATCCACTCGCTGATTCCGTCCAACCTGCGGCTGCTGCTCGAAGTGGTGGCGCGCGCCTGCAAGAGCATCAGCCAGGCCGTGAACAAGGGCGCGCTGGGCAGTGTGCTCGGCTCGGCCGGCAGCGAGAACGTGCAGGGCGAGGTGCAAAAGCAGCTCGACATCATTGCCAACGAGGTGCTGATAGAAGCCAACGAATGGGGCGGCCACCTCGCCGCCATGGCAAGCGAGGAGATGGACAGCATCTACGTGGTGCCCAACCGTTACCCGCAGGGCGAATACCTGTTGCTGTTCGATCCGCTGGACGGCTCGAGCAACGTGGACGTAAACGTCAGCATCGGCACCATCTTCAGCGTGCTGCGCAAGCCCGATGGAAGCGCCGGCGTGGCCGAAGGCGACTTCCTGCAGCCGGGCAACAAACAGGTGGCTGCCGGTTACTGCATCTACGGCCCGCAGACCACGCTGGTGCTGACGGTGGGTGACGGCGTGGCCGAGTTCACGCTGGACCGCGAACAGGGCTCCTTCGTGCTGACGCAGGAGAACATCCAGATTCCGGCGGACACGAAGGAGTTCGCCATCAACATGAGCAATATGCGGCACTGGGATACACCGGTGAAGCGTTATATCGACGAGTGCCTGGCCGGCAAGCAGGGACCACGCGGCAAGGACTTCAACATGCGCTGGGTCGCCAGCATGGTGGCCGACGTGCACCGCATCCTGACACGCGGCGGCGTCTTCATGTATCCCTGGGACAAACGCGAGCCCGACAAGCCAGGCAAGTTGCGCCTGATGTACGAGGCCAACCCCATGAGCTGGCTGATCGAACAGGCCGGCGGCGCCGCCACCAATGGCCGCACCCGCATCCTCGATATCGCCCCCGAAAAACTGCACGAACGGGTAAGCGTGGTGCTGGGCAGCAGGAATGAAGTGGAGCGCCTGACCAGCTACCACACCGGCTTATAATTTGCGTCGTTGCCGGTGTAGCTCAGTCGGTAGAGCAGCTCATTCGTAATGAGAAGGTCGGGTGTTCGATTCATCTCTCCGGCACCAATGAAACCCATTACTTAGCCCGGCTCACAAGGTCGGGCTTTGTTGTTTCTGTGGGCCTGTAGGCAATCTGTAGGCAAATTGCTCAAATTCATGATGCGCTGAATGGGGAAGATGACTGCATCGAAGTCCTTGCAGCGAAACGTGATGCCACGCTCGTCCAGGGAGATCAATCGTGAGTTGGCGATCGCCACCCGGTGCGTATAGCTCGACAGAGAGGCCAACACGGCCTGCGGTCCGGCAAACGGCCGCTTGGCGTAGACCACCCATTCACATTTGCGCACAGGCGCCAGCCATCTGGCAAAGGCCCGCGCATCGACAAGCTCCGTGTACTGGCCAAAGAACTTCAATTTGCCGGCGCGGTGGGCAGGGCATCCACACTGCGCGGCCTGTAGCCCTCGGCCGCGGCGCTCGGCTTGAGGCCCATCACTTGAGCGATTGCGCCAGCAGGTGCCCCGACAGCCTCCCCCAGCAGAGAAAACGAACGGCGCAACCCGTGCACGGTCAGTACCGATATTCCGGCGTCACGCTTCACGGTAGCCATTGCGGCGCGGGGGTCGGTAATGCGGCCACCATCTTGGCGAAGTCCGTCAATGACCGCGACAGCCGATCAATCTTGTACACCACGATGATGTCGACCCGGCCCACCTCGATTTCAGCCAGCGGCGGTGACGGTGGTTTGCTACTACCGGGCCGCTGGAAACGAACAGATCGCGACGAGAGTCGCGCCGATGTAGTCCCTTGAAAGCCCTTGAAAGCATCTTGCCAAATTTTGCCAAAATGGCTAAGCTTGCGCCATGAGCACTATGAACATTTCCCTTCCCGAAACGCTCAAGTCCTTCGTCGACGAGCAGGTCAGCCAGCGTGGGTACGGCACCAGCAGCGAGTATGTCCGCGAGCTGATCCGCAAGGACCATGACCGGCTGCATCTGCGCGACCTGCTACTGAAGGGTGCCGGCTCCAAGGCGGCCACGCCGGCGGACACGGCCTACTTCGAGTCGCTGCGCGATCGCGCCCGATCGGGCACGAAATCCAAAGCTCGCGGGTGAAGTCCAGGCCCATCATCCCGCGTGTGCTGGCCAACCGGGACGTCGATGATGCCATCAAGCACTATCTGGAACAGGACGCCGAGCCTGCGGCACTGGGGTTCATTGATGCCCTGGAGCAGGCGTATGCCCATATCAGCAGGCACGCGGCCACCGGGTCACCCCGCTACGCCCACGAGTTGAACCTGCCGGGCCTGCGCTTCTGGCCCCTGACGCGCTACCCGTACCTGGTCTTTTACATCGAGCAGGACGACCACATCGGCGTGTGGCGCGTACTGCATGGTCAGCGCGATATTCCGGCGTGGATGCATCAGCCGAACGGGCAATGACGGTGCAGTTCCAGGTATTGCAGATAGGCCTCGATCATCGCTCGCGTGATCCCACGCGATTCGGCTAACTCTCCCTCGCTTGAATCCCGCAGCGCTTCGCCAGCCTTACCTCGGTGACGTCCCTGTCGCGATGGTTTGTCATTGCAGAGTTGCCCAAGCCGAGACCACTGCGCCCGAGTGACAGAGAGCGCCGCACGCGCAAGACGCTCATCACCAAATCTGATGGAAAGGGTCTCACGAATTTCATACAAATGAACAAGCTCGTTATTGGGATCGCGAATACCGGCCTGGTAGCTCCGCAGCATCGCTGCCAACGGCGTATCGGCTCTGTGGGCAGAAACCAATTCTGCTACACACTTCTTCCTCTCGATCCGATCGCGCTTCGAGTCCGCAACAACGTTTCCGTCGTTGTCCGTCGCACGGAAATCCATCGAGCCACCAGAGATCACAAGGCATCCAGACTGAAGTTCAACGGAAATATCCCTGCGCCCGTCGGGATGGCAATGTCCCGATCATTGTTGAACGCGGCCGGATGGCGGCTCCTCTGACGTGATACCACGCGGCTTTTCTTCCGCCGGCCTGCACGGCGGTTTGCCGAGCCTCCAAGACCGTCATCAGGGGCTTCATCTTGCGATGTCCTCGCAGCTTGCGAAAGCGCCCCTTGGCGTCGCTCAATGCGCCGGCCACTCAGCATTTGTTGGACTCCATCAAGTGCGCCGCGAATGCGCGCGACTTCCCGTACCAGTCTCTGATCAAAGTCTGGTTGCAGGAAAAGTTGCGCAGTCACTGGGCGCTACTTGTGCGTCCGATTTTTTGCCAGGTGGCGTTCGTATTGGATGGACAAGAGCCCGCTCCGGCACGCATTCGTTGAAATAGCCGCCTTCGGCAGTGTCAACCATAGGGCGCCAATGTCAGTACAGGAAAGCCCGCTATCAGTTAGGTGGTGGGCTTTTTGATTTTCTAGCGTCGGCAGACCATTTGCAGAATAAGGGACTTGCGCTGGCAGTGTGCCGCTGGAGCCAGCAGGCCGACGCGGCGCCAGCCAACCGGCGGCCTGGCCTCATGCCGGATTGAGCATCTCCCAGGCCTGCGCAGGCGTCGCGATCTCGCGCCCGCAGTCGCGCGCTATGGCGACCACGCGCCGGATCAGATCGGCATTGGTGGGCGAGCCCCATTCTGCGTAGGGGTGGTCTCCCAGTCCGATGGATATGTGACCGCCCTGCGAGACGATGGCCGCCACCAGTCCGAACAGGTTGCCACCATAACTCATGCCGGTCCACTCCACCTTCTTACCCGGCGGCAGAAAGTCGAGATGCGCCTGCAGACCCTTGAGTGTGGGCGGGTGACCGCCCAGATAGATGTTGTCGGTCATCACCAGGCACATGTACAGGGGTTCGTTTAGCAGCCCCATGTCGGCGAAGGCGTTGGCGTAACGCAGGAACCCGATGTTCTGACAGGTCAGGTAGGGTTTGAGGCCAGCCGCACGCACCTCCCTGGCGAAATACATCAGGTCGCCGGTCGGGTTGGTGTAGATCTGGGTTGTAGTCTCGAAGCACTTGTCGCGTGGGTTGTAGCGGTCCACGTTCAGCGAACCCATGTCCAGCGGCACGAAGTGCGGCGACACCGCCTTGTCTCTTGCCAGTTCCAGGATGTTGCGCAGGCGCGCAGGCCCGCTGTGGTCATCCACGGTGTTGTAGCCCAGCGTCGGGTGAACGAGGATGTCCGATCCGGTACGGATGCGCCGTATGGTGTCGGCGTAGACCTCCCAGTTGTGTTCGGGTGCACCGTCGGCCATGCGTGCATGGAAGTGCACGATGGCCGCGCCGGCTTCGCGGCATGCTGCGGCGTCCCCGGCGATCTCCTGCGGCGTGTAGGGTACGTTCGGATTTCCCTGTTCGCGCAGCATGTACTCGTTGATACGTGCTTCGATGATCAGCTTTTTCATGGTGGTTCGGCCTCGGTAGATCAGAGTTGGTGCAGCACGATCGGCATGCTGGCAAACGCGTCGTGGTAACTGGCGGTGTTGCGTTGTGGTGGTTGCGCCGGATCGGGCGCCATGCCGGCCTGGTACAACGCCTGCAGCACGCCGACGATGGTGCCCAGGGTCGGATTGGTATCGTCGTACCGGTGCGACAAGCCCGTCACCAGGGCGCGCCCTATGCAAGTGTGTGCGCCCGATCCGAAGGTCAGCCCCCAGGGCGGTGGTTTGCGGCTGAAGGGCCGCAGCGGGTCAAAGCTGCCGGCATCGGCACCGAACAGCGTGTGCTCGCGGTTGGCCCGGGAAAAAAACAGCGCGATGCGCTCGTCCTTGCGAATCGACCGGCCGCTGCACTCCAGCACGACGTCCCGGGTCGCGACACGCAGCAGCGCTGGAACCGGTTGGTGCAGACGCAGCGACTCGTTGGCCGCCGCGCGCAGGAACTCAGTCTCTCCTGATCGTGCGCGATGCCCGGGGTGCGCCTGCCACCACTCTTCGAGGTGCCAGACGACATGCGGCAGCGCGTGCGATGTGGTCTGTGTGCCGGCCACCAGAAACAGGGCGCACTCGCGCCAGATCTGCGCCTCCTCGTGCGTCTGGTCGGCTTCGCCATGCTGCGCCAGCAAGCCCAGCAGGTCCGCCGGCAGTGCCGCGGCAGGCAACTGCCCCGCCTTGATCCTGCGCACCAGATCGGCGCGGCGCTCCAGCGCAGGCCGCAGAAAATCGTGGATCAGTTCGTGTCGCGCCGTGAGGCCCTCGGCCATCACGGTATCCCGATCGCGGGTCGACCACTCCACACCCGATGCTGCTTCGAGCCCGGTCACCAGAGCCTGCAGCCTCGCGCGGCGCTGCGGATTGCCCGCGTCGTCGACCCCGCTGACATGGGCCGAGATGACAATGGTGAGGCTGCGCAGCAGTGCCACCAGGTCGACGCGGACCAGGCCGTCCGCACTGCGTGCCGTTCGCAGCGCGTCCAATGCCTGGCTGATCGCCGGCGCCAGGATCTCCGTTTCGTTGCGGCGCAATGCGGCATGCGAGAACATGCCCATCAGCAGCTTGCGCCGCACCCGGTGCGCGGGGCCGTCGATCACCACCAGGGAGCCGCCATACACTGGCCGGCTCTCGAAATGCGAGCCCTGCACGAAGTCGGGTGAACGCAGCACATCGTCAATCTCGGCATAACTGTCCACACGCTGGAACTGGTCAAGAAATTCCACCACTGACGCGGCCGGGGCGCTCTGGGCATTCATGGCCGCAAATCTAACACCGTCGACATGTTGCAGTGCAGCGCAGCTGCGACTGCTGCAGCGTTCACCAGGCCATCACCACCATCCAGACCGGCGACGGCAAGGCGGACGTGGCGCCCGATCAGGCGGGTTTTGTCGCAGCCAGCGGCCGCACCAGACCGCGCGTGCTCGAACGCGTTCCCGGAGATTCAAGCGCATCCCACCGCTACGCATTGGTGCCGCTCCTCGGGGACCGCACGCAGGTCAGCTTCACTTCCCACTCCGCCACAATCCCGTTGGTGCTCCCCTCGATCGCACTGAGCTGGTAAAGGAAAAGGAGTAACCTCAGGACAGCAACCCGACGTCGTCACGGTCCATGAATTGCCTCCACAGATGCGATGTTCCGCGGCACCCGGCGCGCTGGACCAAGCCGTTCATCAGCGCGGCCTTTCTTCTCCTGACGCAGTTTCAAGCGGCGGCACAGACGGCGGCTCCCGTCGAGCCGGGAAAGGTCGCAGCATCGCTGGCGTCAGCGAGCCAAGAGCTGTTTCCAAGTTCCCCCAGCGAAGACTCGGCGCGGCGCGCGCGCGCGCTCATGGCACTGGATGCCCCGCTGCTGCGGGCCACTGCACGAATGGAAAAGCTGAGCCTCGAGGGTGCCAACAACGAAGACGACACCCAGTTGATCGTCTGGTTGCTGGACGCCGCCAGGGCGTTGAAGATCGACACCTCACGACTGGCCGGGATCATCGTCACCTCGAAAATGCCGGCGCTCGGGATGTTTGCCGACGTCCGCAGGCAAGGGGAGCCAGAATCGGCCATCCGGCGCGTGGTGATGCTGGATCGCGCCAACGGCACCGCGCTCGCCTACTTGACGACCTTCCTGCATGAATGCACCCATGACAGCGATAGCAACCGCTTGAAGGCCGAGGCCAACACGCTCGCCAGCGATTCGCGCCAGGCCCTGGCCCTGCTGCCGTACATCGACGAGGCTGCTTTGCAGTGGCCGGAGGTTCGTCCAAAGTTCCGGATCAGGGACTCCTTGCCGTTTTACGACAGGCGCGGCACCGGCGTCGTGGGCTGGCCCAATCTTTCGCCCCGGATGGCGTTCTGGCTGCGCCAAGGCGTCAATACCTCGGTGGCCAGTTTCCTGCTTCGGCATGGCCCGACCCCTGGACTGATGAGTCCGGACCACAATGTCGTGACCGCCGAGCTCAACCGCCTGCTGCCACAGGTAGGTGAGCACATTTATCGCGTGCAACAGGTGCACGGATTGGCCGAATTCAGCGTGGAGGAGCAAAACGGCAACGTCAACATCGTCTTTCGCGACGAGCGCGGCCGCCCGTGGCGCATCAACACCGGCATCCCGGTAACCAACAAGGCGTCGGCGCCGCCCGGATGACCGTGCGCCCGACGCGGCCGGCGAAGCGGTCATCAGCCTGGCTGGCTCGCCGCCCATCCCTCCGCCATGATCGCCTCGCACAGGAAATCCGGAAAGACGCGCACGGCCGGTATCAAGCCGCGGCGCGAGGGGAACACCGCGTGGAAGATGCCCTGCGGAAGCGACCAACCCGGTAGCACTGGCAGCAGCGTGCGCTGGCGCAGTTCGTCGCGGCACATGTAGTCGGGCAAGGCGCAAATGCCGACACCGCGCAAGGCCGCGAACTTGAGCGTGCGCAGGTCGCTGGCGACGTAACGCGGCCGGCACTCCAACTGTTGCGCCTTGCCGCCCGGCCCGCTGAGCTTATAGTGGGCGCGCAAATCCCGTCAAGAACGAGTAGCCATGAAACTACGCCACCTGGCATTGCGCCTGATCCAGGCTTTCTTTGGATTGCTGCTTTGCGCGGTGGCAACAGCGCAGACAGCGCCGGCACCGAGCGTGAGTCCAGCCCCCAGGCCGGAGACGCCAGCGCCCGCTGGAAAGATTGACCTCGTCACTGGCGAAGTCCGCTTGTCGCGACCGGGGTCGCCCACCCGGCGCGTGGCCGTCGGCGACACAGTCAATGAAGGAGACCTGTTGACCACCGGCGCGGGGAGTGAAGTCCAGATGACGATGCAGGATACGGGCTTCATCGCCTTGCGGGCGAACACCCGCATGCGCATCGACAAATACAAGGCCGATGGGGCCGAGGATGACAAGGTTGTGTTCAGGCTTCTGGTCGGTGGCATGCGCTCGGTCACCGGCTGGATCGGCAAGTTCAACCAGAACGCCTACCAGGTGCGTACGCCCAGCGCCACCATCGGCATTCGCGGCACCGACCACGAGACGCGCTTTATTCCGGCGGGATCCACGGAGGGAGAAGCCGGCACCTACGACCGGGTGTTCGCCGGGGGCACCACTCTCCAGACCGGTGACGGCAAGGCGGACGTAGCGCCCGATCAGGCGGGTTTTGTCGCAGCCAGCGGGCGCACCAGACCGCGCGTGCTCGAACGCGTTCCGGTTTTTTTTGTTCCTGGGCCGAACGAAGCGCAAATCAACCGCAAACATGCCGAAATCCAGGCGTTCATCAACCAGCGTCGCGACGAGCGGCGCAAGGTGGTAAGCGAAAAGCGCGCTGAACTCGACGCGGCCCGGGCGAATCTGCAAGCCACGCTCGATGCCAACAAGGCGGCCACCGCGCAGCGCCAGCGCGAGGCCCAAAGGCAAAGGGAGGAAACGCAGCAACAGCAGCAATTGCTGAAGGACCAGCGGGCCAGCTTGAGAGCGCAACAGGCGGCGGTCCAGCAACAGCGCAATGCCGTACTCGAAAACCTGGAGAAAGGCGCGGTGGTACCGCGCGAGCAACGCCGGACCTTGCGGCAGGACAGCCGCGCGGCGCAGGAAGGCCGGATGGCGCTGGAGCAGGCACAGAAGCGTCTGGTCGAACAGAATGCCAAGGCCAGCGCCTTGCGCCAGCAGGCCGCGCAAGCGCAATCCAGCGCAACGCAAAGTCAGATCGAAGACGTGCGACAAAAACGCGAGAGTCTGCAAAAGGAAATCGAAGCGACCCAGCTGGAGATCAAGACGCTGCGCGAG
>JANNDB010000307.1:0-2263 GCA_031387285.1 Betaproteobacteria bacterium
GAAGTGTTCTTCGACAACGTGCGCCTTGCCCCTGACGCCCTGGTCGGGAAGCCAGGCGCCGGTTGGGAGCAGGTCAATGCCGAACTGGCCTTTGAGCGCAGCGGACCCGAACGGATCCTGTCGAGTTTTGTTCTTCTGGAACACTGGATAGGCATGTTGCGCGCACGTGGTGATGCCGCCGCCTGGGCTGCCACCATCGGGCGCCTGGCCACCCATATGGCGGTGTTGCGCAACATGTCCATCAGCGTCACGGCGCGCCTGGCACAGGGCGAAAGCCCGGTCATCGAGGCGGCGCTCATCAAGGACCTGGGCACCTCCTTCGAGCAGGCGATCCCCTCGATCATCGAAGCTGCCCAGGATGTCGGCGGCCCGCTGGCGCACGAGCCGGACCTGCTGCGCGCGCTGGCTTACGTCGGCCAGATGGCACCGAGCTTTTCGCTGCGCGGGGGAACCCGCGAAATTCTGCGCGGCATGATCGCCCGCGGACTTGGCCTGCGCTGAAGGAGAACAGACGATGATTGTGCAAGCGCTCGAGAAAATTCTGGCGGCCCACTGCGCGGTGGGCGACGTGCGCCGCATCGAGGCGGGCGGTGAACGCTCAGCCCTTTGGCAGTTGCTGGAGCAAGGGGGGTTTCTGGAACTGCTGGCGCCGGCCGAGAGCGGCGGCGCGGGTTTGCCGTTGTCCGAACTGTTCCCGGTGTTCGAATGCCTCGGGCGTTTTGCGATGCCACTGCCCATTTCGCATGCGATGGTGGCGCGCGCGCTGGTGAAAGACCCGGGCAGTTTGCCCGCCGGCATGATCACACTGGCAAGCCAGCTTGAGCGGGCTGCAGACGGCGCAATGCGATGTCCGGCTACGCCGTTGGGCAGCGTTGCCGACTTTGTGCTGGCGTGCCGTGCTGATGCCCTGTTCCTGCTGCCGGCGGCTGCGGCGCGTCGCACGGTGCTCGGCGACCCGCGCGCGCTGAGCGCCGACTTGCATTGGGCCAGTGACGCCGGCATGGTTGAGGTCGGGGGCTTCGGTTCTGCGCTACTGCCGTTTGCGGCGGCGATGACTGCCGCCCTGCAGTGCGGCGCCATGCAGCGCGTACTCTCCATGTCACTGGATTACTGCAACCAGCGGGTCCAGTTCGGAAAACCCCTTGGAAAATTTCAGGCGATACAGCAGCAGTTGAGCGTGATGGCCGAACATGTTCTGGCCAGCATGGTTGCTGCCGAATCCGCGTTTTGCGGCGAAGCGGCCCATCCACCGCTGCTGGCTGCCGCCGTCGCGAAGGCGCGCACGAGCGAGGCGGGGGCCCTGGTTGCGGCGACCGCCCATGCGGTGCACGGCGCAATCGGCATGACAGACGAATATGACCTGGGTGTTTTCACACGCAAGTTGCAGGACTGGCGGGCTGCCTACGGCGCTGAAAACCAGTGGAACGCCCTGGTCGGTCGCAGCCTGCTCGAAAGTGAGGCGCCCTTGCTCGACTTCGTCCGCGGCACTTTGCCTGCTTGATGCAGGCACACGCAATTCGGGGTCAATTGGCTTGTACTTGAATATATTTTGCGAGTAACATTTGTATATTGATACGCGTTAGGGCGTATTTTTATCGGTGAAAGAGCGCCCAGAGCGGCACAACAATGAAGGAGACGAGATGACACAGTACTCCCTGGCAGATGCCAACCCCGACAAGAGCCGCAGCAAGCGCCGCTTGCTGCTATGGCGTGCAGCGCTTGCCATAGGCATGGCCGCCGCCGCTGGGGCCGTTCTCGCGCAGGCGGGATCGCGCAACATTTCGGCTGCGGAGTGGACCAAGATTCAGGAAGCCGCCCGCAAGGAGGGCAAGGTCGTCGTATATGCCACGATGGGCCCTGCTGTGCATGACCGCATAGTGGAAGCGTTCAATGCGGCCAACCCGGGCATCAAGATGGAATTGGTCCGGGTCGTCGGGGCGGCCTTGACGACCAAGATCGAGCAGGAACGGCTGGCACCCAATGTGGCCGGCGCAGACATGATGCTCACGGCAGATATACGCTGGGCTGGTGACGCCGTGAAAAAGGGCTACCTGAAGACGCCCGTTGGCCCTGCCGCAGCAGCCTACCCGGATTCCTGGATGCGCGGAGGTCAGGTGGCGCTGGTGGCGCCGACCCCCTGGGTGATCCACTACAACACCAACCTTGTGAAAACGCCCATTACCGGTTACCAGGACCTGCTGCGCCCGGAATTCGCGGGAAAGATAGGCGGCGTTTCGTTGGTGGCGGAGGTCGTCACCTTGTT
>JANNDB010000314.1:0-3715 GCA_031387285.1 Betaproteobacteria bacterium
TCCAGGCGCTGGACCAGGCCGGCGTGCCTTGCGGCGCCATCAACAGTGTGCCGGAAGTGTTTGCCGATCCGCAGGTGCAGGCGCGCGGCATGTTGCGCCAGGTGCCGCACCCGCTGGGCGTGGACGTGCCGCAGCTGGCCAGCCCGATGCGTTTTGGCAGTGTGTCCACCGCAGTGGCCGGCGCGCCTCCCACGCTGGGGCAACACAGCGAGGAGATCCTGAACGAGCTGGGCTATTCGCAACAGGCCATCGCAGGCTTGCGCGCGACGGGAACGATCTGAGCATGATGAAGCTGCACTGGTCGCCCCGCTCGCCTTACGTGCGCAAGGTCATGGTGTGCGCGCATGAGTTGCAGTTGCTGCCGCGCATCGAGCTGGTGCGCTCCGTGGCCGCCATGCTGCAACCCAACGTCGCGCTGATGCGGGACAACCCGCTGAGCAAGATTCCCACGCTGGTGCTGGAAGACGGCCGCACGCTGTTCGACTCCGCGGTGATCTGCGAATACCTCAACACGCTCGCCGGCGGATCGCTGTTTCCCCCTGAAGGACCGCAACGTTGGGCCGCCCTGCGCTGGCACGCTTTTGGCGACGGCCTGCTCGACGCATTGATTCTGTGGCGCAATGAACGCGAACGCGCTGACGGCAGCCGCTCTGAAAAACTCATCGCGGCATTCGACACCAAGGTGCATGCCGCCCTGGTCCTGCTCGACCAGGAGGCCGGCCAGCTGGCACTGGCGCCCTATTCCATCGGGCACATCACCCTGATGTGCGCGCTGGGTTACATCGACTACCGCTTTGCCGCACTGGACTGGCGTGCCAAGGCGCCCGCACTGGCCGCGTGGTATTCGTCGCTGCAACCGCGGCCTGCATTGGCCCTCACCGAGCCGGTCGACGGTTGAGAGGCTGGACGTTTCGTGCCACTATTGAACACACCACCGAGGAGCTGATATGCCGATTCCCAATTTGAAGACCCTGCTAGGTGCCGCCACCGTACTGGCGACGCTGGCGCATATGCCGGCGGCGATCGCCCAGGCCTATCCGAACAAACCGGTGCGCATGATCGTGCCGTTCGCTCCGGGAGGCCGCGTCGATGCAGTCGGCCGCATCATCTGCGAGGCGCTCACGAAGGACATGGCCCAGCCGTGCATCGTGGAGACCAAGGCGGGCGCAGGCGGCGCCATCGGTGCGGACTTTGTCGCCAAGTCGCGCCCGGACGGCTACACCCTGCTGCTGGCCTCGGCCGGCATCATGTCCATCCTGCCGCATGTGGAGAAGAAGCTGAGCTACGACCCGCGCAAGGACTTCACCGCGGTGTCGCGGTTGGTGGTGGGTTTCACCTACATCGGCGTGAACAAGGACTTCAAGGCCCGCACCATTCCCGAGCTCATCGCAATGGCGCGCGAAAAGCCCGGCACCATCGGCTACGGCACCTCGGGCGTGGGCACCTACGGGCACCTGGCCGGTGAATTGATGACGCAGGCGGCTGCCGCACCCATGGTGCACGTGCCCTACAAAGGCACCGGGGCAGCGATATCCGACATCCTGGCCGGCCATGTGCCGGTGATGATCGCCGGGGAACTCGGTGACCTCGCCAAGGACGGTGGTGTGCGGATCCTGGCCACCACCAACCAGACGCGCCCGCCAGATTTCCCGAACGTACCGACGATGAAGGAACTCGGTTAACCGCAATTCATCGCCGACTCCTGGATCGGCCTGTTCGCCGCCGCCGGCATGGACCCGGCGATCAGCGCCAGGCTGAACGTGTCGATCCAGAAGACGCTGGCGAATCCCGAGATCGCTGCAAAAATCCGCGGGCTCGGCAGCGAAGTGGCTTTTGCCGACGGCCCTGCGCTGGCCCGACAGGTGAATACCGACCTGGACATCTTCGGCGGGATCATCCAGAAGGCCGGATTGAAGTTCGAGTGACCGGGCAACGCCAGTGACCATCGCGGCAGTCCACACGCGGCGCGTCGACCTGCCGCTGAGCGACCCCGACTGGCGCTTCGTGCGCGGTTCCATTCCGTCCATCGCGGGCTACACGGTGGAAGTGGTCGACGACCAGGGACGCTGCGGCTATGGCTACTTTCGCGCCATGCCGCCCGCGACACCGCCGCTGGAAGCGCTCAAGGCCTCGTTTGACCAACTTGCGCAAGCGGTGGTCGGAGCCGACGAGCGCGGCATCCACGCCATCATGGACCGCATGCACGCCATCCAGGAGGGGGCGGCACCGCTCAAGGCCAGCGTCGAATGCGCCTTGTTCGATCTGCTGGCACGCAGCGTGGGGCTGCCGTTGCACGCGCTGTACGGCGGGCAACGGCACAAGACATTCGCGAACGCGCGCATCGTGCCGCTGAAAGACCCCGAGGCCATGGCGGCGGTGGCGGCCGGGCTGGCGCAGGACGGTTTCGGTTTCCTGAAAATCAAGCTCTCGGGCACCGAGGCGCTGGACGTGGCGCGGGTCAAGGCCGTGCGCGAAGCCGCGGGCCCGAAGGTGCGCCTGATGGCCGATGCCAACGAGTCCTACGAACCCAAGGCCGCCATCCGCATGATTCACAAAATCGTCGAATACGGCGTTGAACTCATCGAGCAGCCGACACCAGGACACGACCTGGCCGGCCTGGCCCAAGTGACCCGCGCGGTGCCCATCGTGGTGGAAGCCGACGAAAGCGCGCCCGACGTGGCTTCCATCCTGCGCATCGCCGAAATGCGCGCCGCCGAATCCATCAGCCTGCGCATCATGAACCTGGGCGGCATCACGAACACCCTGAAGGCTATAGCGGTATGCGAAGCGGCTGGGCTGCAGTACCGCTTTGGCGCGATCTTTGGCTCAAGGGTGATGCATGCGCATACGCTGCAGTTAGCCTGCACGCTGCGTGCGCCGGTGTTTGCGCATGAGTTTTCGGAGTTCAGTTTGTTTTTGAATGATCCGTTTGAGGGGCTGGTGCTGGAAAGAGGGATGGTGGGGGTGCCGGAAGGCGCCGGAACTGGGGTCGCGTTACGGGAATAAGCGCCGTAGCGGGATGAGAAATTGAGAGGTGCAAATGGCTGACAGCATTGAGTTATCGATAGGTCGCCTAGTTTGGCTTCCGGCCATTTACTCAATTCGACTTGAGGGCGTTCGACAGCTTTGCAGCGCCAGGAACCACCGACCTATGCCCGCTTGCGGGAGCCTCGCCACAGCGCTCAGCGCCCGCCGTCCCCCACCAACGCATATGGAGCCCAGTACGCCGGGTGGCTGTACTGCGCCATGCCCATCACCTTGAGCATGCCCTGGCGCAGGCTCTCGGCCTTGGGGGCTTGCGGGTTGGCGGCGTAGTGCGCGAAGGTGCTGGTGGTCAGCTCCTTGGCCGACTCGGTCTCCACCGACCAATGCGTCACCAGCAGACTTCGGCTGCCGGCGTAGAAGAAACCTCGCGCCAGGCCGCTGAGCGCCTCTTCGGCCTTGCCGTCGGCCGCTGCGGTGTTGCAGGCACTGAGCACCACCCAGTCGGCGTTTAGTTTCAAGGTCAGCACGTCCTCCAGGGTAAGCAGCGGCGCCAATAGGTTGGTATGTTCCTGCCCGGTGGCGGCAACTGCCAACGCAGGCTGTGTCAGGTTGGGCAAGTCACCGGGAACCAGCCTGTGGGTAGCAAAGACCAGCACCCGCTTATTGAACAACAGGCCGAACTAGCTGCTGAACAGCACCGACTCGCGTGTGGCGCGCTCTCCAAAGAAGG
>JANNDB010000335.1:0-8033 GCA_031387285.1 Betaproteobacteria bacterium
GGTTTCGACGTGGGTACGGAATCGCTGTGGTGCATGTCGAGCTGAATGCGCTCGTAAAACAGATTCAAACAAACTAACTGCAAACGACGAACGTTTCGCACTCGCTGCTTAATAACCAGTGAGCCTTACAACGGCAGGCCGATGGGCCGGGCAAGGGTGACATGACCGCAAGGTCGTGGCGTCCAGGCTGTAAGGTTATTCACATCGGCTGGCTCTGGCCCGGGTACCTTGGGTTGGAGCAAGAAAATAGGGTGCTGGCGTCCTGGGTAGCGTGTGGCTGCGCGACCCAGGTGGCGAGACTCAAATCAGACCACTAAACATGTAGATCTGCTCGAAGATGGCTTGCGGACGGGGGTTCAAATCCCCCCAGCTCCACCATACCCTCTGCAAAGAGTCTCTCTTTGCTTCTGATCAACCCCGTCGGGCCCCAAGCCTGGCGGGGTTTTTCTTCCGGACTTGGCTTTCTGCCGCCGCCGCCGTTTTCCGGGGTTTCGGCTCATTCCCGCTCTCTCATCTCATGTGGCCGCCGGCGGGTAGCTCAAACACGCCGCATTGAAAACCAACCTACCAGGAAAGCATTGCAATGGGAAAAGGACGACTCGAAGCCTTCAGCGACGGCGTGATCGCCATCATCATCACGATCATGGTGCTCGAATTGAAGGTGCCGCACGGGACTGGCTTGGACGCGCTGTGGCCCTTGGCGCCGATCCTGGGCAGCTATGCCTTGAGCTTCGTGTTTGTGGGCATCTATTGGAACAATCACCACCACCTGCTGCAGGTCACGAAGTCGATCGACGGCCGCAGTCTGTGGGCCAACCTGCACTTTCTATTCTGGCTCTCGCTGATTCCTTTCTGCTCGGGCTGGATGGGCGAGAACCACTTCGAGACCTTGCCAGTCGCGCTGTACGGCGTGGTGCTGTTCATGGCCGGCATCGCCTACTTCATGCTCTCGAAGTCATTGATTTCGCTTCACGGCCGCGAATCGGCTCTGGCGCTTGCGATCGGGCGTGACCGCAAGGGCATCGTGTCTCTGTTGTTGTATGGAGCCGCCATCGGATTGGCCTTCTTCCATACGGCGGCCGCCCTTGCCGTCTATGTGCTCGTCGCAGCCATCTGGTTGATACCAGACAGTCGGATCGAGAAGAGCTTGAGGTCTTGAGGACAGTAGCGGTGTGCTGCTTGAGCTTGGTCCACATGGGTACCCGACGCGCTTGAATCTGTCTTGGCAGGCGGCTGAGATCTGTTGAGGGTTGACAGCGCAGGCGAAAAACGTCTTTCTCGAGCGCTATCTACGGCTTACGCGTTGTCGCCCGGCCTTGCAGGCCGCGCTCGCGCTTGCAGGCGCGCTCCTGCCCCCAAAGTCCGTGGGGCCGGCCGTTCTGCACCCATGACTCAGCGGACCCACCGGCGGGCATCCTTGAGGAGCAACAGCAATTGCTGGTCTCGCAACGGTGAGGCAATAAAGCCGAACTTGCCGTAAAACTTCGCCGCTTCGTCGTCGATGGGGTGGGTCAGCATCGCCCTGATGCCGGCCTGCTGTGCAATCAGCATCGTACGGCGGATAGCATCCTGCAGCAGACCAAATCCGATGCCACGCCCCTGGTCCTGTTGCGACACTGCCAGGCGTGCCAGGATCACGACCGGCATCGGGTACTGCCCCATCCCTTTGCGGATGCGCTCAGGAGCATCCAGGGTATCGATCTGGCCAACGGTCAGGCTGAAATAGCCTGCTACGCGGTCGTCATCAGCGACTACGAAGGTCTTGGCCGATCCACTGCCTTGGGCTTGCCGAGCGTGCCGCAGCAGCCAGTCATTCAGGGCTGGTTTGCCGCAGTCAAATCCTTCGAGCCGATGCTGCAATCCCAGAGGTTCTGGGCCGCACAAGCTCATGCCTTTTCCCATGGGGCTTTACGGGAGAACAGATCGCGCAGACCCTCGTTCGGTTGTTCTGGCTGTTCCAGCAGATCCATCAAGGCCCGATACTGAGTGCCAGAGACCATGAACAGGCGCTGGTCGAGTAAAGTCTGCTCGGCGGCCAGGCAGGCGCTGTCAAGAATGAAATCGGTCAATGACTTGTGCGCCACTTCGGCAGCGCGTCGCAGCACGACCTCCTGCTCTGGAGTGGCGCGCAAGCCGAGGCGGGCAGAACGGGCAGTTGGCAAAGATGCAATGGCAGCCATGGTGGCACCTCATTTTGTAAGAGTAACTCCCTTGATGTTAGTACAAACGACGCACACAGTCCAGGTCTGAGCGGGAACCACCGCTTCCTGCCGCGTATCCGTCGACGTCGCGGAAAAACCGCAACATCCCGGTTTATGGAAGTCGTCTCCAGTGACTTGCGGACGGCGGTTCAATCCCTATTCGCGGACGGGCGCCATTCCGGGACCCATTCACACAGAATTCACACGGATTCGCCGAAAGTGGTGTGGTTATTGGGCCTGCCGAAGGTTCAAATCGCCCGAGATCTACCACTACCCTAAAGCCCAACCGTTTTCGGTAGGGCTTTTTCCTGCCCTGAGCGCCAGTGTTGGGGCGGTTTCGGGCGTTTTGCCGGTGAGATTTTTGACGCGTTTAAACCTGACGTCTAAGCAGCATCAGTTGCGCCGCTGTTACTTCAGCACTGCCGCGTAAATCATGTCGCGCAACACGCTGCGGTAGTGCACGCGGTACTTGGGTGACTGCACCATGAAGATCACAAACATCTCCGATTTAGGGTCCACCCACATATAGGTGCCGCCCGCACCGCCCCAGTAATATTCTCCCGCCTCGCCGGGTACTACAGCTTCGCCTGTAGCGCGGCGCACCGCAAACCCAAGGCCAAATCCGTAGCCCGCACCCGGAAGGTACAACGGGCCGGGCGCCACACCCGCGCCGGGGCTGGCGTGGTCGCTTGTCATGTAACGCAGGGTGCTGGGGCCTAAATAGCGCTTGCCGTCCAGGGAGCCGCCATTAAGCAGCATTTGTAAAAACTGTGCGTAATCTGTTGCGGTTGACACCATGCCGCCGCCGCCGCTTTCAAGCTTGCGGGCAACGCGCGGGTCATTGATATCGGCATTCACGCCAAAGTTGCGGTCGTTGGCCAGCGGCTCGGCAATGCGTTTTTGTTTGAGTGGGTCGGTCACGTAAAAGCTGGTGTCGGCCATGCCCAGTGGATCCAGAATGCGCTCTTTCTCAAACGCCAGCAGTGACTTGCCTGACACCACTTCCACCACGCGGCCCAGAATGTCTGTGGAATAGCTGTAGTCCCACGTGGTGCCAGGCTGGTAAGCCAAGGGCAGGCTGGCAATGCGGCGCGAGAACTCGGCGTTGTCGGGGTCGCCAGCGTTCAGGTTGGCATCGTTGTAGGCTTTTTTAACCAGCCCTGGGCCAAAAAAGCCGTAAGTGATGCCCGAGGTGTGGCGCATCAAATCCTGCACGGTGATGGGCCGCCGTGCGGGGGCGGTTTCAAGCGCAGGCTTGCCGGTGGCATCCGGCTTTTCAACGCCCACGTTCATCTTGGCAAACTCGGGCAGGTACAGCGCAATTGGGTCGTCCAGTTTGAGTCTGCCGTCTTCCACCAGCATCATGGCGGCCACGGTGGTGATGGGCTTGCTCATGGAGTAAATGCGAAAGATGCTGTCTTTGGCCATGGGTGTCCGCGCCGACACGAATTTGACCCAGGTGCCGACTTTTGACTGACCGACCACGATGGGTGGCAATCCAGTACCTAGCAACGATTCCAAGGGGGCGGGCTGGGTCACTGGAAATTGGCAGGCTGGGTCAATCCGACGGCGGCGTCAACACGGTGATTCGGCGTCAATGAAAAGTGGGTGTGGAAGGCCAGTGCGATAGCCAGTGCCTGCTACGTCCGCAATCGGGGGGACGTACACCCGAAACAGTCCTCAACCGAATTCCTTCAGATCGGCCAACGTGATCATCAGTAAATTTGGATCCAGCGGGGACGGCTCAAAACCGACCTTCTCGTAGAAGACTCTAGCGTCGTCAGACAGGGCCTGTACGACCATACCCCGAATTCCGATTGCATCGGCAGCCTGCATGACCCGCAAGGCAGCGTCCCGAATGAGTGCTCGGCCGAAGCCGCGGCCTTGCATCCCGCCATCAACGGCCAAACGACCCAAGACAACGACCGGAATCGGGTCTGGCATGTTGCGGCGAAATCGGCGCGTGGCACCGGCACTGGCCACCGCACCAGAAGCAAGAGCGTAGTAGGCCAGCACGCGAGTTCCATCACAAACCACGTAGGTGCGCGAGGCCCCTTGGACCTGATTTTTCAGGGCACGGCGTTTGAGCCACTGATCCAGGCTGTCTGTGCCACACGAAAAACCAACCGTGTCGTGTTGCTCCGTCAGCGGCACCGGTGCCGACAATTGCATTCAGACTTCCCAAGGGGCAGGGGTCGTCATCGTTTTGTGTAAACGGTCGTTGGCCTTTGGCGGCATATCCAGGCGTGCCAGGAATTGCTCATAGGCTTGTGGCGTCACCGTCATGATCACCTGGTCGAGCAGCGCGTCCTCCGCTGCGGCGCGCGCAGCCTCAAGGATAAAGTCCGTCCGGTTTTTCCCGCGCGACTTTGCCGCACGATCAATCAGATTGCGGACGTCGGCTTTGATGCGGATGTTGAGTGTTTCGCGCTTGGTATCGGCGACTGGGTGCATTGGGAACTCTCCTGGGAATCAGGCCACAGTATCAGAACGTAATGACATTGTCATTCTATTGAATGGCAATGGCTTAGGACGCAGTATTTTCACTATGCGAAGTGGACAACCTCCGTAAAAAGGGGTCAAACACCCGCAGCAGTGCCCACGTTTTCTTCCGGACTCGGCACAATAATTTCCGGTCACGCGGCAGCAGGTGCGTCGTGATTCCTGGATTAAATCCTCACGATCGACAGGACGTCGATTGCGCGTTTGGGAATTGGACTGACGTCAGATCGCAGACGAGTTTGATGGGCAAAGCGGTCGCGCCGTGCGTCCGTGCAATTGGCGTCGGCCACAAGCCGAACGGGTTGATTGCCGAAGGAGAATGGGAGATCCAGCAATATCGCCTCTGCGTGATTCAGGGAACGGTTGGGAGCCGTTCCGCCCCAGGCTTTCTAATCCGGTGACAATCACCGCCAAATGCCGCACCCCGTATGAGAGCGAATTCGAAATCGGGTCCCCATCCAACTACCAGATGCCCGTCGCCCTGTTGCGCCGACTCGCGGTGTTTCCTGCCTGACAAGCCGACGCCGGTGCATGCTTGCCGGTTGCCATTCCCCAGGCGCACGCCGTGACCCGGATCGTGATTGCCGACGACCACGCCATCGTGCGCGAGGGGCTCAAGCGCATCGTCATGGCGGCGGGCGACCTGCAAGTCGTCCACGAGGCGGCAGATGGCATTGAGGTGATGCAGCTGTTGCGCGCGCACGAGTTCGACGTGCTGGTGCTGGATCTGTCCATGCCCGGGCGCAGCGGCATGGAACTGATCAAGCTCGTGCATGCCGAAAGGCCGCGGCTGCGCATCCTGGTTCTCAGCATGCACGAGGAATCGCAATATGCAGTGCGCGCCATCAAGTCGGGCGCCAGCGGCTACCTTTCCAAGGACAGTGCGCCGTCCCTGCTGGTGCAGGCCATCCGCAAGGTGGCCGACGGTGGTGCATTCATCAGCGCCGAGGTGGCCGAACAACTCGCACTGGGGGCCATGCCCGGCGCCCGGGCCGCCCCCCATGAAACGCTGTCGCCGCGCGAGTTCGAGGTGCTGGGCCTGCTTGCCGGCGGCGAGTCCGTCACGGCGGTCGCTGCGCGGCTGCACCTGTCGGTGAAAACCATCAGCACGCACAAGGCCAACCAGATGAACAAGATGGGTCTGCACAACCAGACGGAGCTGGTGCGTTACGCGCTCCAGCACGGCATCACCCGGTAAAGCGGACGCCGCTGGCGGTGCTCTGGCGCCTCGGAATATTCCTGGGTGCCCTGGGACAATTCACCGCTCCGATTCAGAGTTCTCCCAGGCTTGTTTGGGGTCGCCGCCGATGGCGCGCGGGCACGCTGTCTGCGACAGTGGAGCCATGCCCAGCCCCGCGTCGCCCGTGAAAGTCTTCCTCTCCGAGGACTCGTTGCCCATCCGCCGGCGCATCGCTGAAACGCTGCAGGCCGCGCAGATGGAGATCGTCGGGCAGGCCGAAACCCCGTGGGACTCGATCGCCGGTATAGAGGCCTCCCATCCGGACGTGGTGGTGCTGGACGTGGCGCTGCAGGGCGGTCCGGGTCTGGACGTACTACGCGCCATCCACGCCCGCTCGCCCGGCATCGGTTTCGTCGTGTTCAGCAACAACACCGAACAGGCCTACCGCCGTCGCTACCTCAGCGCGGGTGCGCTCGCGTTCCTCGACAAGAGCAACGATTTCGATCAACTCGTACAGGCCGTCTCGCATGCCTGCCATCGCTAGCGCCTGCTGCCCCGAATTCACCCCAGGAGAAGACCATGTCCGTCAGTACCATCAGCAGCAGCATCCCGGTAGCGCCGTTGCGTGAGAGTGCCGCCGCGTCGACCGCTGGCGCCGCACCGCTGCCCCTGCAGTCGCAGTGTTCGGCCTGCCACCTGCGTGACCTGTGCCTGCCCTGCAGCATGGCGGCCGTGGAGATCGAGCAGCTCGATGACATGTCGTTCTTCCGGCGCAATGTCAAGTCGGGTCAGGTACTGTTCCACGCCGGTGACCGGTTCCAGTTCGTCTATGCGGTGCGTAACGGCACCTTCAAATCCACACTGGTGCTGGCCGACGGTCGGGAGCAGGTGAGCGGTTTCTCCATCGCAGGCGAACTCATGGGCCTGGACGGTGTGGGCGAGGGGTGTTATGCGAGCACGGCAACGGCACTCGAAGACACCACCGTATGCGCGATTCCCTACGATCAGCTGATCGACCTGGCGCGGACCAACACCAACATCCAGCGCGCCCTGAACCGCATGATGAGCCGCGAGATCGTGCGCGACCACAACCTGATGCTGCTGCTGGGCAGCATGAGTGCGGACGAACGGTTGGCGGCATTCCTGGTCAACCTGTCCCAGCGTCTCAAGGCGCGTGGTTATTCCAGCACCGAGTTCAATCTGCGCATGTCGCGCGAGGAAATCGGGAGCTATCTCGGCCTGAAGCTGGAGACGGTGAGCCGCACGTTCTCGTCGTTCCAGCGCCGCCAGCTGCTAGACGTCGAGAAGCGCCATATTCGCATCCGCGACCTGGATGGCCTGAATCGGCTGCATGGTGCACAGATGCACTGATAGGGCATCTGCGCGCCGGTGTGATGCAGCAAGGGAGATGGCATGAGCGTACGTAACCTGGAAACCCTGCTGCGACCATCCTCCGTGGCGCTGATCGGCGCGTCGGAGCGTGAAGGCAGCCTGGGCTGCGTGGTCTGGCGCAACCTGCTGGCTGGCGGCTTCAAAGGCCCCTTGTGGCCGGTCAACAACAAACATGCCGAAGTCGCCGGTGTGCCCGCCTGGCGCGATGTCGCCAGCTTGCCGGCGCCACCTGACCTGGCCATCATCTGCACCCCCGCGCCGGGTGTGCCGCGCATCATCGCCGAGCTGGGCGAGCGCGGCACACGCGCGGCGATGGTCCTCACGGCCGGCCTGTCGGGCCGAACCAGCGCGGACGGGCCCACGTTGCAGCAGGAAATGCTCACGGCGGCCCGACCCCATGTGTTGCGCATCCTGGGTGGAAACTGCATTGGCGCGCTGGTGCCCGACATCGGACTCAACGCGAGCTTTGCACCGGGCAATGCCAGTGCCGGGCATCTGGCCTTTGTAACCCAGTCTGGCGCACTGGCCACGGCCATGCTCGACTGGGCCAATGAGCGGGGCATCGGGTTTTCGCACTTCGTCTCCCTGGGCGATTGCGCGGACGTCGATTTCGGCGACATGCTCGACTATTTGGCCGCCGACGAGCGCACCTCGTCGATCCTGCTCTATATCGAGCAGGTGCGCGAGGCGCGCAAATTCATGTCGGCGGCCCGTTCGGCGTCGCGCTCCAAGCCGGTGATCGTGGTCAAGGCCGGGCG
>JANNDB010000416.1:0-3212 GCA_031387285.1 Betaproteobacteria bacterium
CCTCACGCGCCGCGTCCTGGCTGATGTACATACGCTTCTCGCGCGGAACCGGCAGCCCCCGCATGACCATCGGCAACACGTAGCGCAGGCGCACCGGCGCTCCGGTCAGGCGGCCGAGTTCGAATACCCGCGGCGTCACGATGGCGCTGTACGGGCTGCGCAACGACAGGAAGAAATCGATGGGCGCAGGGTTCACCGCGGCAGTGGCAGCGGCCAGATCGGCCGGTGGCGCAAAGATGAACCCCGACACGCCAGTCCGTTGCGCCTCGAGGTCCTGCAAGCGGGCCTCCAGGTGGTGCAGACGGTCCAGGCCCCAGTACCATTCGCCTGCATAAAAAAAGGTGGCGCCGAGGTAGTGGCCCATCTGCTGACGCAGGGCGTCCGCGTTTGCCATGTGTTGCCCCGTGGCGTCCGGCGTTGCCGCGGCCCAGGATTCACCCGGCAACGGCGCGCCTCTGGTGGCCTCGGGGTCGTGCCAGAGCCACTGCGACAGTGGCGCAGCCACCTGGGCAAAGCGACCCGCGGCGATGGCGCCGACCAGCAAGGTCTGCGCCTGGCTCACCGCCCGCACGGAGGGCTGCCTGCCGGGGTCGGTGAATGCCAGGCCCGACTGGCGGGCCAGCGCCTGGGCGTCGCGCCGGCTGTACGCCACCAGCCGCTCGCGCTGCGGCGCGGCGCTGTCGGGCGGCGCGCCGACGACATGGGGAATCAGTGCGATGTCGTAACGCGCCAGCAACTGGGGCAGAACCGCCGCGGCCAAGGCACTGTAGGGATCGTCCACCTGGTGGAAGTAGTGGACAAAATGGCGCTCGCCACGCGCCACCCGCGCCTTTTCGTCACGCGCACGTTGCGCCAGCAGCCGCGAGCGCGACAACAGGCGCTGCGAGACGACGGGCATCAACAGGCTTTTTAGCGACATGGGTTTGCTCCTCGCGGCATACTGCCATACACTTGTGTATTGTTGTGTCGCGAATGTAGCACGCGCAGAGGAAACTGGATTACATGGGCAGAGCCGGAAATACCGACACGCCGCTGGGGAGCACCCGGCTCTCGCGCGACGACTGGCTCGACGCCGCGCACCAGGCCGTTGTCGATGGCGGCTTTGACAACGTGCGCGTGCTGGTGCTGGCACGCCATCTGGGCGTCACACGGGGCAGCTTTTATTGGCATTTCGACGACCATGCCGCACTCATCGAGGCCTTGCTCGCGCGCTGGCGTGAGCGTGAACTGGCATCGAACCAGCGCGTCGAAGCCACCACGGATGCCGACCCGCAGAAGGAACTGGAACTGGTGCTCGATGCCGCGCTCGCGCATGCCGGCGTGGATCTGGAGAACATGCGCTTCGAACTGGCCTTGCGCGGCCTGGGCCGGCGCGACGCCAAGGTCGCTGCCATGCTGATCGAAGTGGACAATCTGCGCCTGCGCCTGTTCGCCGGCAAGTTCCTGCGCCTGACCGGTGACCAACGCAGCGCCGCCGACCTTGCTGCCCTTTTCTACCTGGCCATCATCGGCAGCAACCAGGCGCTGAGCCGGCCGGCCAATCCACCCGGGACCAAGGACTATCTGCGCGGTGTGATTACGCGTTACCTGATTCGCGCCCATGCAGGGGCGCCTGCGGCCGGCCCCTGAATCCGTCACGCACGACCGACCTCCGAACAAGCCCGCGCCGTCGCGTTCCAGCCACCTCACTGAAGTAGAACCCATGAAGTAGTGCAACTGTTGCACTATACTGCGAGCATGCCGATGCTGCAACGATTTCCCGATTGCCGCGTCTTGATGTATCTGGGTGACCACCCGCCACCCCATGTACACGTCGTCAGGCGCGACGGACGGGACTGTCTTGTCGAGATTGAGTCGCTGCTGGTTGTCGGCAGGCTCTCGGCGCGAGAAGTTCGTGATGCGCTGGCATGGATCGCGAGTGAGAGAACATTTCTTCTGGGTGAATGGCAGAGGTACAACACATGAGCGATTTTTTCCATCCGAGACTCCAAGCAGTCAAAGCACTGGAACCCTACCGTTTGCTGACCACCTGGAGCACCGGTGAGCAACTCGACGTGGATGTAGCCAAGGTGCTGCGAGGCGCGCAATTCGCCGAAATCCGCAAGCCTGCTGTATTCAAAACAGTGCATACCGACGGCTCGTCCATTGAATGGATTGACACCGAGCTCGGTCCGGACAACGTTTATGCATGGGCCAAGGAACAGGCAGGGGAGGTCAGCCATGAAATGTTCGGGGACTGGATGCGTCGTAACGCGTTGTCGCTTACGGGCGCTGCCGATGCTTTGGGAATCAGTCGCCGCATGGTCAGTTACTACCGCACCGCCCACAAGTCGATTCCCCGGTCGATCTGGCTTGCCTGTCTCGGTTGGGAGGTGACGCGCCCTTCGGATCGGGCGCTGCCGCGAGCGCTGCCTTCGGCAAGGGACTACGCAGCGGCGCATGCTTGACGCCTTTTGGGTAGGTGTACGAGCTGACCTCCACACAACTGCCGGCCACCGCACCCTCCTTCAGTTTTTGCCCGCTACCTGAGCCATGAGCACGCAACAATCTGAAGGTCTTGGCGGCACTGCCTGGCCAGGTCTGATCGACACCCACTGCCATCTGGTGGACCTGCAGCGCCTGCGTTATCCGTGGCTGCGGCAGGTTCCCGCGCTGGAGCGCAATTTCAGTTTTGCTGACTACTGCGAGCAAGCGCGGCGAAGCGGCGTGACGGCAGCCATCTATATGGAAGTCGATGTTGCCGAAGACCAGATGCGTGATGAAGTGGCCTTTGCCGCATCGCTCGGTACGCCGCTCGTGGGCATCATCGCGGCCTGCCGGCCGGAGTCGGCTGCTTTTGCGGCGTACCTGGACAGCGTGTCTTCTGAGCCACTCGTCAAAGGACTGCGCCGCGTGCTGCACAGAATGCCCGACGGGTTATCTCAGCAGCCATTGTTTGCGAAGAACATCCGCCTGCTGGCCCGCCATGGGCTGACTTTCGATCTGTGCGTGCGGCAGGACCAGTTGCCGATTGCGCTGGCGCTGGCGCGTGCGTGCCCGGATGTGCAGTTCGTGCTGGACCATTGCGGCAATCCGGCGATCAGCAGCGGCGATCTGGTGCCATGGTGCACGGCATTGCGTTCGCTCGCCGCCTTGCCCAACGTGGCCTGCAAGATCTCCGGAATCGTCACCCACGCCGAGCCGCAGCATTGGGGTGTGGCGGACCTGCGGCC
>JANNDB010000430.1:0-6382 GCA_031387285.1 Betaproteobacteria bacterium
GGTTTCCTCTGGAATCCGCGCGCCGTGCAAGACCCATGACGAGCACAAACACCAGTACCGACACCACGGCTGCCGCGTAAAGCCCACGAGAAAACGTCACAAGTACCGCATAGGCCAGCAGAAAAAGCAGGATAGCCGCCAACCCCCGTAACGCGCGGGAGCGCGCTTTCACCCAGAAAAGTAGCACAAATGGCCCGGCCAAGGCCAGATAGGCATCGATCGCAGCGCCACCGACATGCATTTCCCAGAACCAGGCGGTGACCCGGTAGACCGCCGAAAAGTTCACCAATCCGGGAAACGCCATTCGCTCCCACAGGACAATCGCCAGGACCACACCCAGTCCCGCCACGACGCCGAGCATCGGTTTGCGGTCAAATCCGGGTGCGCTGGCGTGCGCTGCTTGACGCAACAAGGGCAGCACCATCACACTGAACACCAATGCCTTGGCGGCGCGCAGGCTGTTGAGGGGATCGACGTAAGTCTGGTACCAATCGAACCGCAGGCCGCCTGCGTCGAGCACACCACGCGCCAAGGACACGAGGGACGACAACACCAGAGCAAGCACAAGCCACAAGCCCATTGCGTCGACGGGTGCCGGCCGACCCACGCTGGTGGCAATGCCGGCGAGACGGGGCGCCTGCGCTGCTGATTCCAGCGCCAGCCTGGCATATCCTGCGGCCAGAACTCCGAGAAGCAGCAGATCAAACTCCTCGATGAGTATCCAGCCGGTCCACGGCGCGAAGTTGAGCCAGGGCAAACATGCAGGCACCAGAAACAGCCAGAGCTGCGGCCAGCGCAGGCAGGCGGCAATTACGCCGGTCAGCCCCAGCAGGCACGCCAGCGCCGACACTGGATGGTGCAATCCCAGGAAAACCGCGCCACTGGCGCAGGTCAGCGCCAGTGCTGACCAGACCCAGGTCTTGCTAGACAAGAACTTCCGTGCAATACGGATGGCCAAGGAAGGCCTGCGGGCTGGCACTGGCGCCATAGGCGCCAGACTGATAGACAACGGCCAGATCGCCTACCGCCGCCACCGGAAGTTGCATCCGGTCGGCCAGCAAATCGAGCGGTGTGCACAAGGGCCCCACGACCGACGCCAGTTCGGTATCCACCTGCCCCTGCCGGTTGCCGATGGTCACAGGGTAGTTCTTGCGCACGACCTGGCCGAAATTGCCGGAAGCTGACAGGTGGTGGTTCAAGCCGCCATCCGTCACCAGGTAGACCTGTCCACGTGACACCTTGCGGTCAACAATCCGCGTCACATAGACGCCCGCCTCCGCGACCAGGTAGCGACCGAGTTCAATCACAAAGGCAACCTGTGGCATCTCACGACGGGCCCGCTCCTGAAGGTTTAGCAGGTTTTCGCCGATCGGGACCAGGTCCAGACGCTGCTCGCCGGGGAAGTATGGGATACCAAATCCGCCGCCCAGATTCAGGAATTGCACCGCAGCGGGCGCGTGCTCGGCCAGCCGCAGCGCGAGTTCGTACGATTTGCGCTGCGCCTCGCAGATGGAGTCAGCGCGCAGGTTCTGTGAACCCGCAAACAGATGAAACCCCTCGAATGCCAGGCCGGCACTGCCGATATCGGCAAGCAGTTGCGGCATCTGCTCGACATCGACGCCAAATTGCTTGGGGCCTCCCCCCATTTTCATGCCGGAGCCCTTGAGCTCGAAATCCGGATTCACGCGTACCGCAACCCGCGCAGCAACACCCAACTCCGCCGACACTGCAGCGAGGACACCAATCTCTCGCGGCGACTCCAGGTTCACCAGGACGCGCGAAGCCACGGCCTGGCGCAATTCGACATCGCGTTTGCCCGGCCCCGCGAAACTGACTTCTGCCGGGTCGGCACCCGCATCCATTGCCACCTTGAGCTCGCCCGCTGAGGCCACGTCGATGCCGTCCACCAGCGGCACCATGAATGCGACCACGGCGGGCATCGGATTGGCCTTCATGGCGTAATGCAGCTTGACACCTGCGGGCAACGCGGAACGCAAGGCGGCGACGCGGCTGCGCAGCAAGCCGCGGTCATAGGCATAGAACGGCGTCTGCCCAACGCGGGCCGCCAGCAGGCTGAGCCGCTCTCCGCCAATCACCAGGTCACCCTGCTTCACGGCAAACTGGTCCATGGGTGCATGCACCGGCAAGGCGCGGGGAGGGACAGACATGGTCATGGACTCGTGAAAGTGGTCAGGAGGTCGGCCTCTGCGCGTGCCAGGTGGCGGACAGGAGCTTGCGGTCGATCTTGCCATTCGGATTGCGTGGCAGAGGACCCGGAACGATCTGGAATCCGGCCGGCACCATATACGCCGGCATGCGCGCGCGGCACTGCGCCAGCAGTGCGGCTGGCAAGTCCTGCGGTGCGGCGGCTGCGCTTTCGTCCGGGGGAGACGCGATGACCTGGATCGCCTGGCCGAGGCTGGCGTGTTCCACCCCGAATGCCACGCACTCGCCCACCAGCTTGCTGGCGTAGAGAATTTCCTCCACCTCTGTCGGGCTGACGCGGTAACCGGAGGTTTTCATCATTTCGTCGCGACGGCCGATGAAATACAGGAAACCGTCCGCATCCATGCGCACGTTGTCACCCGAGAACACCGCGTACTCCGGCAACTGCAGACCGGCCGCGCGCCCGGGTGCGTCGCTGGCCAGCAATTTATAGCGTTCGGCGGTCTTCTCGGGATCGTTCCAATAACCCTGCCCGACCAGTGCGCCCCGATGCACCAGTTCGCCCGGTTCGTCAGCCGCGCAAGGCGTGCCGTCGTCGCGGAGGACCAAGATTTCCGCATTCGGAATGGCCTTGCCGATGGAGTCCGGCCGCCGATCGACCTCGTCGGGTGGCAGATAGGTGGAGCGAAACGCCTCTGTCAGCCCGTACATCAGGAATGGCTTGGCCTTGGGAACCCGTTGGCGCAACAGACCCAGCGTCTCGCGCGGCATGCGCCCACCGGTATTGGCGAAGTAGCGCAGGTTCTCATTGATGGCGGCGGGCCACTCGAGTTGGGTCAACTGGATATAAAGGGGAGGAACCGCGGTAAGGCCGGTGACCTTCTCCCGCTCCATGGCCTTGAGGACATCCCGCGGCATCAGATAGTTGAGCAACACCACCTTGGCGCCAACATGGAATGCGGTGGTCAGTTGGCTGAACCCAGCGTCAAAGGACAGCGGCAGCGCAGCCAGAAGGGTGTCTGTGGAACGGTTCTCCAGATACGACGAGACACTCTTTGCGCCGGCCACCATATTGCGATGCGAAAGAACCACACCCTTGGGTTTGCCGGTACTGCCCGAGGTATAGAGAATCGCCACCATGTCCACGTCAATCACCCGGTGCCCGGGGCGCTGTGGACTTGCGAGCAACTCCGACCAGCGCAGTACCGGTATGCGCCCATCAAGTGGGGCTTGTGCGTCGGTGGACCGCGACGGCGCGTCGGTAAGCACGACGTGTCGCAAATCGGGGCATTGGCGCAGGACGTCCACCAGCAACGGCAGGCGGTCCGGCGAGGTAACCAGTACCCGGACGTTGCAATCTTGCAGGATGAAGCCAACCTGCTCGGCCTTGAGCAACGGGTTGACCGGAACAAACACGCCGCCGGCGGCCGGCGCGCCAAAACTCGCCACCACAGTTTCCGGGCGCTTCTCCAGATAAATCGCAACACGGTCCGAGCGCTGCAGGCCCAAGGCCATCAACCCGGACGCGAATTGGCGTACCGCGGTATCGAGATCGGCGTAACTGAGCGCGGTCTGTTCGCTGACCAGGGCGACCGCGGCGGGGGCTGACCGCGCAGCATTCGAAACCAGGTCTGGCAACAAGAAAGAGTCAGGCATAGATCCTGTACAAGCAGCGCAAGCTGCATCAAAAACAGTGGAGCTGCGAAAAGTATCTCACAGGGGAACGCGGCATTTTGGCACCTAGAATGCCCAAGGCATCCAACATTGCCGGGGAGAGTCGGGATTGAACGTATTACAGGAAGTACTGCGCGTGCTCGACGAGGTGCTCAGCCTCGAAGGTCGGACCGCCACATTTACACGGGACACACCCCTGTTGGGTGCCATACCCGAATTGGATTCAATGGCCGTCGTGGCACTTATCACCGGCCTGGAAGAGCAGCTTGGGGTGGTGGTGAACGACGACGACATCGATGGTTCGACGTTTGCCACGGTGGGTTCCTTGTGCGATTTTGTCGCGGCCAAGCTTGAAGCCTGACTTTCCCAACCCCCTATGAAAGTAACTGTTGTTGGGACCGGGTACGTCGGCCTCGTAAGCGGCGCCTGCATGGCCGAGGTCGGGAACGATGTTGTTTGCCTCGACCTCGACGCCGCAAAGATCAAGACCTTGACCGATGGTGGCATGCCGATATTCGAGCCAGGCCTGCAGGAAATGGTCAAGCGCAACGTGGCTGGCGGACGCTTGCACTTCACCACCAACGTGGAACAGGCTGTCCGACACGGGACCATACAGTTCATTGCGGTAGGCACGCCACCCGATGAAGATGGTTCGGCCGACCTCCAGCACGTGCTGGCTGCGGCCCGGGCCATTGGCCGGCTCATGACCGACTACAAGGTGGTAGTCGACAAGAGCACTGTTCCGGTCGGCACGGGCGACCGGGTGAAGGCCGCCATTGCCGACGAGCTCAGGCAACGGGGCATCGACACGCCCTACAGCGTCGTGTCGAACCCGGAGTTCCTCAAGGAAGGCGCTGCCGTGGAGGACTTCATGCGGCCCGATCGCATCGTGATCGGCGCCGATAGCGACCAGGCTGTGTTCCTGATGCGCGCGCTGTACGCCCCCTTTCAGCGTAACCATGAGCGCCTGATTGTTACCGACGTGCGCAGCGCTGAACTGATCAAGTACGCGGCCAATGCGATGTTGGCTACACGCATCAGCTTCATGAACGAGTTGGCGAACCTGGCAGAAAAGTTGGGCGCCGATATCGAAATGGTGCGCCAGGGCATCGGCTCGGACCCGCGCATCGGCTATGACTTCCTCTATCCGGGCTGTGGCTACGGTGGCTCGTGCTTTCCCAAGGACGTAAAGGCTCTGATCAAGACCGCATCGGATTCTGCGGGGGTAGAGCTCAAGGTTCTGAAGGCGGTGGAACAGGCCAACAACTTCCAGAAACACGTGCTTGCAGGCAAGATTACCGGCCATTTCGGCGCGAACCTTCAAGGGCGCCACTTCGCGCTCTGGGGGCTGGCCTTCAAGCCCAATACCGACGACATGCGCGACGCGCCCAGCCGCAGCCTGCTAGGCGACCTGTTCGCCGCCGGCGCCACGGTCAGCGCCTATGACCCGGCCGCCATGCAGGAGGCGAAACGCATTTACAAAGATGAGCCGCGGCTGCGTTTTGCTGGCAAGGCGGTCGATGCGCTCGCGGGCGCTGACGCGTTGGTGATCGTGACCGAGTGGAAGGAGTTCCGCAGTGCGGATATGGATACGATCAAGGCCAGCCTCAAGACACCGATCATCTTTGACGGACGCAATCTGTATGACCCCAAGTTCGTGCGCTCGCATGGAATCCAGTATCTGCCTGTAGGCCGCTAGGCGGGGCTTCTCGCCTATGCAGCCGTACCGATTCGCCGTGACTGATCGTTGAACAGTGAGCGCAGTGCCCGCCAAGGCTTTTTTCATGGATGCAGACGCGCCGCGCACCGGGCAGCGCTTTTGCCTCCTGCACGCGACGTCAGCCTCCGAGGTGAAGGGCAATGTGCTCTTCGTGCATGCGTTTGCCGAGGAGATGAACAAGTCACGCCGCATGGCGCACTTGCAGTCGCGCGCACTGGCAGAGGCAGGCTTTCAGGTGCTGCAACTGGATTTGTACGGCTGCGGCGACAGCAGCGGTGATTTTGCCGACGCCACCTGGCAAGACTGGGTCGACGACGTTGTCCAAGGCGCACATTGGCTGCAGTCGCGCACACAGGCGCCGTTGTGGTTGTGGGGCCATCGGGTGGGGTGTCTGTTGGCGGCCGAGGCGGCGCGGCAGGCTGGACTCGACTGTGACTTTCTCTTTTGGGCTGCACCTGCTTCCGGCAAGGCCATGCTGCAACAGTTCCTGCGCCTGAAGACTGCGGGCCAGATGTTGGCGGGCGATGCAGCGTCAGGCGGCACGGAGTTGCTGCGCAAGGAACTGACCAATGGAGCCACGGTGGAAGTAGGCGGTTATACGATAGCCCCGGCGCTGGCCCTGGGGCTGGAGCGGGCGACGATGGAAGCCCCGCCGCCAGGTCGGCGGCTCGAATGGATCGACCTGTCAACGCGCGAGGGCGCTGTCCTGAGTCCGGTCAGCAGCAAGATGTGTTCCGCCTGGCAAGATGCCGGCTACCGCGTGCGCGGGCAGGTGGCGCGGGGACCGTCGTTTTGGCAGACGGTAGAGATTGAAGACGTGCC
>JANNDB010000433.1:0-4377 GCA_031387285.1 Betaproteobacteria bacterium
AGCGCCTGCCAGCGATTGCCGGCCAGCGTATTGGCTTGCATCTCCTCACGGTATTCGGCTTCGGCCGGATAGACCTGCTGGTCCATGAAGGTGTTGACCTGCTTTTGCAGATCCTGCGTTTTGGCGGAATATTCAAAATCCATGGTTGTGTGCTCCGGTGCTGCGGTCAGTGGTGCGTTTTTGGGTGGCGCCGCGTATGCGCTGCGTAGTCAGGCCCGTTGCGCGAAGTTCCAGGCCATGCGGGCCAGCGGCACCACGCCAGCGGCAGACTTGGCCGCCTGCGCGTTGGAGGCGGTGCCCATTTCCACCCGCTTGGCGATGCCTTGCAGGATCGCGGCGAGGCGAAACATGTTGTAGGCGATGTAGAAGTTCCAGTCCTGGCGCAGCGCCGCCGGGGTCGATACACCGGTGCGTTCGCAATAGCGGCGGATGTAGTCGGCCTCCGCCGGTATGCCCAGCGCAGCCAGATCGAGGCCGCCGATACCGCGAAACGCCGCCGGATCAATGTGCCAGCCCATGCAGTGGTAGCTGAAATCGGCCAGCGGATGCCCCAGCGTCGAGAGCTCCCAATCGAGCACCGCCAGTACGCGTGGCTCGGTCGGATGGAACATCAGGTTGTCGAGGCGGAAGTCGCCATGCACGATGGAGGTCTTGCCGGCGTCCAGCGCGCTCGCCGGAATGTGGGCCGGCAACCATGCCATGAGCTGGTCCATCTCGGGAATGGACTGGGTGATCGAGGCCGTGTACTGGCGCGACCAGCGTCCGATCTGGCGTTCGAAGTAGTTGCCTGGTTTGCCGTAATCGGCCAGCCCCTGCGCCGCATAGTCGACCGTATGCAGCGCCGCGATGACGCGGTTCATTTCGTCATAGATCGCGCCGCGTTGCGCAGCTGTCATGCCCGGCAGCGCCTGATCCCACAGGATGCGCCCCTGCATGAACTCCATGACATAGAAGGCGCGCCCGATCACCGACTCGTCTTCACACAGGCAGTACATGCGCGGCACCGGCACGGCGGTACCAGCCAGTGCTTTCATCACCGTGAATTCGCGCTCGATGGCGTGCGCCGATGGCAGCAGTCTGGCAACCGGGCCGGGCTTGGCGCGCATGACGTAGCTGCGCTGGGGCGTCACGATCTTGTAGGTCGGATTTGACTGGCCGCCCTTGAACAATTCGACGGTCAACGGCCCTTCGAAACCCTCCAGGTGCTGGTTCAGCCACGCGGCCAGCGCCGCCATGTCAAAGCGATGCTGCTCGCCAAGCGGGCCGGTACCCACAAAGTGGTCGTAGTTGCTCATGGAACCATGCGCCTCACTGGTCAGACTCGACGATGCGCATCAGTGCGTCGCGATTGCGGATGATCAGACCGCCGGGCTCGATGCGCAAGGTTTCCTCGCGCTCCATTGACTTGAGCTCCTGGTTGACGCGTTGGCGCGAAGCCCCCAGCAGTTGCGCCAGCTCTTCCTGCGCCAGGTGCAGGCTGATGCGCATCTCCGAGGCGTTGGACAGGCTGGGCACGCCGTAACTGCGCACCAGATGGATCAACTGCTTGGCCAGCCTCGCGCGCAGGGGCAATGTGTTGAGGTCTTCGACCAGGCCAAACAGTTGCCGGATACGGCGTGCATGCAGACGCAGCATGGCCTCGTACAACTCGACGTGCATGGCAAGAATCTTCTTGAAATCGGCTTTGGCCACGCACAGGATGGTGCATTCTCCGTGGGCATAGGCGTCGTGGGTGCGCCGGTCGCCGTCGAAGATGGAGACGTCGCCGAACCAGATACCTGGCTCCACATAGGTGAGAGTGACCTGCTTGCCGGAGATCGAGGTCGAGCTGACGCGCACCGCTCCCTTGGCACAGGCAATCCAGTCTTCTGGCGGCTCGCCGCGCGCTGCGATGAGCTCGCCGTCGCGAAAGCGTTTGACATAGGCGCACCGGAGGATATCGTGCCGCAGCGAAGGCGAAAGGGAACCGAACCAGCGACCGGAATTGATCGCCTCACGTTCATCGATGGTCAGGATCGGGTTGTCCATGGGCTGTCTTGTGGGTGACGGAATCTTCCCGCATTGTCGCGCGTCAGAGACGCCCGACGGCATCCTAATCTTCTTCGTGCAGCAGGCTCAATCCGATGGCGCCACGTCGGCGCAGCCAGGGGCTGGGGCGGTACCGTGGGTCGCCATACACGGTCTGCATGTTGAAAAGCACTTCCAGGACGTTGGTCGGCCCGTAGGTGTTGCCCATCTCCAGCGGCCCCAGCGGATAGGCCAGGCCGAGCTTCACGGCGGTCTCCAGGTCGGCGGGCGAGCAAACACTCTGCTGGCACATGTCGCTGGCGATGTTCACGATGTTCGCTACGACGCGCTGGGTGACGAATCCGCCACTGTCGCGCACCACGCTCACCGGCTTGCCGTCCCGCGCCAGCAAGGCATGCGCGGCCTGCCGCATGTCAGCCCGGGTCGCAGGGTTGGTGGCGATCACACGCCGGCGCGTCGCGGCATCGTCAACCAGCATGTCGATGCCTACGGTGCGGGCCGGATCAAGGCGCTCGACCACAGCCACGGTGGTGATGTCAAAGCCAAGCGGAGCGACCAGCGTCAGGGCGTTGGCCGAAGGGGACTGGCCGGCTTCGATCTGCGCGCCAAGGCCCTTCAACAACTGAAGCAGCGGCGCGCGCCGCGCAGCGCGCGGCGACACCCACACCGGTGGCATTGCATGGACGACGGGGGTGGCAGGTTCGAGGGGCACCTGCGCGACGCCGTCCACATAACGGTAAAACCCGTTGCCGCTTTTGCGGCCCACAACGCCGCCCGCCACGCGTTGCGCTGCCAGTGCGCTCGGTCGGTAACGCGGCTCTTCGTAATACTGGTGGTAAATGGATTCCATGACAGGGTGCGAAACGTCCAGCCCGGTAAGGTCCATCAGCTCGAAAGGTCCCAGCTTGAATCCGACCTGGTCGCGCAGGATGCGGTCTGCTGTCGCGAAATCGCAGACGCCTTCACTGACAAGGCGCAGCGCCTCCGTGCCATAACCGCGTCCCGCATGGTTCACGATAAACCCCGGCGTGTCTGAAGCGCGCACCGGCACGTGGCCCATCTGGCGCGCATAGGTGGTCAGGGCCGCACATACCGCTTCATCTGTACGCAGGCCGGCAATCACCTCGACCACCTTCATCAGCGGCACCGGGTTGAAGAAATGCAGACCGGCGAACCGTTGCGGGTGTTCCAGTGCCGCGGCGATGGCAGTGACCGACAGGGAAGACGTGTTGGTCGCCAGCACCGTATCCTGGCGCACCCGGTTTTCGAGCATGCGAAAAAGCGCAATCTTGGCGTCGAGCTGCTCGATGATGGCTTCAACCACCAGATCGCAGTCGGCCAGGTCTGCGAGTGTGGCGCAGGTGAGCGCGGCACTGTACTGCGACAAGTGGTTTGCATCGAGCCGACCTTTGGCTTCCAGACGCACCCACTGGGTGATGATCGCCTCCCGCGCCTTGTTCGCCGCATCGGGCTGGTTGTCCACCAGCAAAACCCGACTGCCGGCTTGCGTGGCGATCTGTGCGATACCGCGGCCCATGGCTCCGGCGCCAATGACCGCGATGGTTTGAAACTGTGCCTGCATGCGCTGGATTATTCACTGAATCGCCAGCCTTGCGACCGGGTGCGGATGGTTGCAGTGCCCCCGGAAAGCACCGCTTGCTGTGCGAGAATCTTTCGTCGACGGGTGACAATCTATTGAAAGCCCGTCGTATCGGGTAACCGTCAAGATTCCATGGCCAAGGCAATGACAAGAACAAGACTGCTGGGATTGCTGCTTCTGTTGGGTGCGGTGCTGGACAGCCAGGCATTGACATTGGGACGTCTGCGCGGGGCCGCCATCCTGGGCCAGGGACTGGACGTCAGCGTCCAGGTGACGCCGGACGCCGACGAGAACGCCAGCAATCTGTGTCTGGAAGCCGATGTTTTCTACGCGGACGCGCGTCAGGATCCTGCGCGCGTGCAACTCTCGCTGGAACCGGCAGCGGCTGGTCAACCTGTCAATGCGCGCATCGTGTCGGGCGTTGCTATCGACGAGCCGATGGTTACGGTGTATCTGCGGGCCGGTTGTGCGCAAAAGACCAGTCGTCGCTATGTGCTGCTGTCGGACATCGCGTCGGAGCCGATTGCGGCCGCGTCCCAACGTGCTGCAGCGCCAGTGTCGGCCGTGCCGCTCGTGGCTCCATCGTCAGCGTCAGGACCCGCCGCTGCATCCGCGCCCGGCACGCCTTCGGGTGATGCGGGCGCTGCGACAACAGCGAAGCCTGCCGCCGCCGTGGGTCCCAAGGCCGGCACCAGCGCCAACACCAAGCCGGTTGCGCCGGTACGGCCCCGGCCTGCACCAGGCGCCCA
>JANNDB010000455.1:0-2034 GCA_031387285.1 Betaproteobacteria bacterium
TCGACCTGACCAATCACCGCGGTCACGCCGGCCACGGCCGTTCTCTGCGCGCGGTCAAGCAATGCCACACGCGCCCCGCGTTCCGCCAGGACGCGGCCGGTGCTGCGCCCCAGCGCGCCCAATCCGCCCGTCACCACAATGCGAAATCCGTCCAGTGCCTGTGTTGTCATGCTGCGGTTCCCGGTTCGTGGTTGCTTCAACGCGCCGTGCGCCAGACCTTGTCGGCCTCACCGGCAGCGACGCGCTCGAATACCTCACCCGTGTGCTGCCCCGGTTGGGCCATCGCGCCCGGCGTGTAGGCCTGGGCACCGAAGCGCGGCGCCGGGGCCGTCTGCAGCACTCCCTCGGTATTCAGATAGATGCCGCGCGCCACATTGTGCGGATGCTTTGCCGCCTGCGCCGGGCTCAGCACCGCGCCAAAGCAGATGTCGGTTCCTTCCAGCGCCACCTGCCATTGGTCGCGCGTCTTGCCCAGAAAAATCGCCGCCAGGCGTGCGCGCAATTGGGGCCAGCGCGCCTTGTCCCACTGAGGAGCCTGGAAATCCGGATCGTCCTGCAGCCCTAGGTGTTGCAGCAGCAGCGCATAGAACTGCGGCTCGATCGATCCCACCGTGATGTGCTGCCCATCGGCGCATACATAGGTCTCGTAGAAGGGGGAGCTGTCGTGGATGCTCTTGCCGCGTTCGTCGCTGATCAGGCCGGCACCACGCACGTTGAGCAGCAGGTTGAGCATGTGTGCGGATCCGTCCAGGATGGCCGCGTCGACCACCGAGCCCTTGCCGGTTTCGCGCGCGCGCATCACGCCGGCGAGCAGGCCCACGGCGAGGTAGAGCGCGCCGCCACCGATGTCGCCCACCACCGTGAACGGCGTGACGGGGCGGGCGCCTGCCGGGCTGGCATGCCACAGGGCGCCGGATACGGAGAGGTAGTTGTTGTCGGGGCCGGCCACGTCGGCCAGCGGCCCGGTCTGGCCCCAGCCGGTCATGCGCCCGTACACCAGGCGCGGGTTGCGCTGCATGCACACATCGGGGCCGAGCCCGAGTTTTTCCATCACGCCTGGGCGCATGCCTTCGATCAGCACGTCGGCATGGTCAATCAATTGGGCGATCGCATCGCGTTGGTCAGCCATCTTGAGATCGGCAAATACCGAGCGCTTGCCGCGGTTGAGCACGTTGGCACCCGCTGTTCCGCGGGCCGGCGGCGCGGCGCGGCCCACGGAAATGACATCCGCACCCAGATCGGCCAGATGCATGGCGCAAAACGGCCCGGGACCGATACCGCTGATTTCGACGACGCGCAGGCCGGTGAGAACGTGCATGAAAGTGCTTCCTGGTTGACGTAGGTTTGCCAAGTGCCCGGATCAGCCCGGCGATTTTCCGAGCATGCGGTCCGAGATGATCTTGAGCTGGATTTCGGAAGTGCCTTCGAAAATTTTTGTGAGGCGGGCGTCGCGCCAGTAGCGTTCGACCGCGTGGTGCGTGGTGTAGCCGGCGCCGCCGAAAATCTGCAGGGCGTCGCTGCAGACACGCTCGGACATTTCGGAGGCAAACAGCTTGCTCATGGCGGCCTCGGTGTCGCAGCGCAGGCCCTGGTCGATCTGCGTGCACACGTGGTAGTTGAGCTGCCGGGCGGCTTCAATCTGCGTGGCCATGTGGGCCAGCTTGAAACGGATCGCCTGGAAGTTGGCGATCGGCTGGTCGAACTGCACACGCTCCTGCGCGTACTGCGTGGCGTCTTCCAGCGCCCCGCGGGCCAGGCCGATGGCACGTGCTGCCGTGTGCGCGCGGTAGGTTTCCAGCCCGCGCGAGAAGGCGGCAAAGGCTTCGCCTTCCGCGCCGATCAGGGCATCGGCGCCCACCCGCAGCGAATCGAACGCCAACTCCCACGTCTTCCAGCCGAAATAGCCAATCTTGGGAATGGCTGAACCGGCCAGGCCCGGCATGAAGGTGCCGCGTGGCTTGTCGATCAGGAAAGCGCTGATGCCCACGTGTTTGCGTTTCGGGTCGATCTCGGCGCGCGTACGTGCCAGCAGGA
>JANNDB010000458.1:0-1938 GCA_031387285.1 Betaproteobacteria bacterium
CGAGGATCTGGTGCAGCGCCTTGCGGTTCTTGATGCGCTCGATGTTGTTTATATAGCGCGGATCCTGGGCCAGCGCAGGGTCCATCTTCAGCACCCGCAACAGGCTGTCGAACTGCGCGGCATTCGCTGCCGACATCGTGAAATAGCCGTCCGTGGCGCGAAACACCTCGCTTGGGGCGGTGATCGGATTGTTGTTGCCCTGGCGTTTGGGCACCTCGCCGGTCATCAGGTAGCCCAGCGCCAGGTGGGCGTTGATGGCGGTGCTCACGTCCACCATTGCCGCGTCGATGTACTGGCCCTCGCCACTGTCCTTGCGGTGGATGATTGCCGCGAGGATGCCGATGGCCGCATACAGCCCTGTGAAGATGTCGGCGATCGGCACCGCCAGACGCATCGGACCGGCGCCCGGTTCGCCATCGGCATGGCCACAGGTACTCATCAGCCCGCACATGGCCTGCATCACCGAGTCATAGGCCGGGCGCGGCGCGTACGGTCCATCCTGTCCATAACCGGTCACGCTGCAATAGATCACCGTGGGGTTGATGGCGCGGATGCTCTCGTAGTCCAGACCGTAGCGCTTGAGATCGCCCACCTTGTAGTTTTCGATGAACACATCGCATTGCGGTGCCAGGTCGCGCACCAGCTGTGCGCCTTCGGGGCTCGCGATATCCAGGGTGATGGAGCGTTTGCCCCGGTTGGAGCCCATGAAAAAGGCCGAGTCGCTGGTCGCCTTGCCGTCGGCGCCGACCACAAAGGGACTGACGCGGCGCGTGTCGTCGCCCACCCCGGGACGCTCGACCTTGATGACGTCGGCGCCGAGGTCGGCCAGGGTTTGCGTGCACCAAGGGCCTGCGACCACGCGGGTCAGGTCCAGCACGCGCACCTTGTCCAGGATGCCCATGGCCATCACTCCAGCGTGATCTTGAGCTGTTTGTTCATCTCGCGCAGGTCGTCGAGTTCCTGTTTCACGCGCGCGGCAAACGCGTCGCCGGCAAGGCTGCGCGGCTCGCCGCCACCGTTGGTGAGGTTGGCCACCACCTCCGGATCCTTGACCGCAGATGTCAGTGCCGCGATCAGCTTGTCGCGTACCGCTGCCGGCACACCGGCGGGAACCGCAAAACCGAGCCAGCCCGAACTGACGTGCGCGATGCCGAGTTCCCGGGCGGTGGGCACGTTGGGCATCAAGGGCGAACGTTTCTCGCCGGTGTAGGCCAGGGGGATCAGCTTGCCCTGCTCGGCCATCGCACGGCTGGCCATGGACGAAAAAGCCATTTCCACTTGCCCTCCGATCAGGTCGGTCAGCAACGGGCTTTCACCCCGGTATGGCACATGCAGCATCTGCACCCCTGCGGTGTGCACAAACTGCTCGGTGGCGAGGTGAAAGCCGGTTCCCATACCGGTGGAGCCGAACTTGTATTTGCCCGGCGAGGCCTTGGCCAGTTGCACCAACTGCTGCAGGCTCTTGATGCCCGAGGCAGGCTGGGTGTTGATCAGGTAGTGCGACTCGAAGATCATCGTCAGGTAGCCCAGGTCCTTGATCGGGTCGTAGGGCACGTTGGTCGCCAGCGCCGGTCCGGACACGACGCCGGCGTTGGTGATGACGCCGATCGTGTAGCCGTCCTTGGGCGACTTTGCCAGTGCGTCGGTGCCGATGCGCTGGCCGGCACCGGCCTGGTTCTTGATGACCATGGGCTGGCCCAGGATCGCGCCCGCCTTGGTGGCTACCAGTCGCGCGTAACCATCGACGATGCCTGGCGGGAATGGGACGATGACCGTGATCGGTTTGTCCGGGAAGTTGGCTTGCGCGCCGGCAATGCCGATCCACAGGCAGGTGCACAGGGCGGCAATGGTTCTGACAACTTGTCTCATCGGGTTCACCTTGGGGTTGGGTATCAGGTTGAGGGAAAGCGCCGGGACAGAAAATCCAGCACGGCGGCG
>JANNDB010000497.1:0-6317 GCA_031387285.1 Betaproteobacteria bacterium
CTCAAGCAGCTCGACGCCGCCACGCGAGCGTCGGCGCGTCATGCGGTGATCGTGCTGCGCGACGAAGACAAGCCCGCGGCCAGGGCGCAGTTCCACACGCCCCTGGTGTTCTCGGTGCATGAAGCCAAGGGACTGGAGTACCCGCATGTGCTCCTGCTGGGCATCGTCTCGGGCCAGCGCGCAGCCTATACCGAGGTCTGCGACGGCGTCACGGTGCATGACCTCGAACGAGACGAACTCGACTACCGTCGGGCCAAGGACAAGAGCGACAAGGCGCTTGAGCTGTACAAGTTCTACGTCAATGCCCTGTATGTGGCAATGACGCGGGCCGTGCAAAGCCTGACGGTCGTCGAATCCGACACCGGTCATCCGCTGATACACCTCCTCGGTCTGAAGTTCGGCGAGGCCCGTGTCTTCCCGGCACAAACATCGAGCAAGGAAGAATGGGCGCAGGAAGCGCGCAAGCTCGAGCTGCAGGGCAAGGAAGAACAGGCTCGCGCGATCCGCGACACGTTCCTGCAAGCCAAGCCGGTGCCATGGACTCCGTGGAGTCGCCAGCTGATCGAAGATCTGGCTCCCAAGGCGCTGGACCGCGGCAATCCAAGCGCCAAACAGAAGCAGGCATTGCTGGACTATGCGCTATGGCACGGTCAGCAAGCCTGGGTGGAGCAACTTGCGCGCGCCAACTTCCAGCCGGCTCGCAGCCTGGCGCCCGATGGGGACTTCGGCTGGATCGGCGATTCGGCGATGCTCGGCGTGCAGCTGCCCGATTGGAAGAAGCAGCAGGAGCTGTCGCTGCGAGCAGTGGCCGCGTTGAGGCAGCGTCACTTGCAGCCCTATGCCGCGAAGAACCTCAAGGACATCCTGCGGCTGTGCGACGCCCACGGAGTCGACCATCTGACGCCGGTGGGTGGTACGCCGTTGATGCTGGCCGCGCGGGCCGGCAACGCCGCGCTCGTGCAAGCCCTGCTCTACAAGGGCGCGGATCCAACAGCCGAAGACGAGTTCGGACACACCGCATGGCAGCATGCTGTCAACCGGTCGCTTGAAGAACCCGCCTTTGCCAAGGCGGCACTGGCGCTGCTGTTCGAGCGAATCGCGCCGGCTGGCATCGACGTGCAGGTGGACGGTCGACTGGTGCGCGTCGAGCATCATCAAGGCGAGTATTGGGTGTTCACCTTGATGTTGGCCGGGCTGAAGACACAATGGTCACATTGCGCTTCCAGGCCTCACCCGGCCTGGAAGTACGGGCAGGGCTTCTTCGCCGAGCAATTGCATCAGGCGCTCGAGGCATTGCCGGTTCACCTTTGGAAGGAAAACCGGCGCAAGCGCAGCTACGTCAACCAGGTGCTCGCACGCGCCGAAGTCGACAGCAGCTACAAGCCGGCACGCAAACTGTGGGCGCGCACGCGCAACGGGTACTACCTGCCCAATCCGGCGCTGCTGCTGCGCCAGCGCGACGGGTGGCAGCCGGTGTATGAGGCGCTGGAACTGAACTGGGTCGATCGAGGCAGTGGCAACGACAGCACATATCGCACACGGCCAGCGGCGGCAGTGGCGCGGTTGGATGATCGGTTGGCTGGCGTCGCGGACGCGTTCTTCTGATCCCGGATTCGACGCCCGAGCGACATTTGCATCCAATACCGATCGACACCGGGATCGCCGGGCTGCGGTTTTCCGGCGCGGCGTCGTCGTCAATTTCGCGATGTTGCTGAACAGACACCCACCTGTTCAATTTGATGCTGGCTTACTGCACCTCGGATCGACGCCGCGACTGCTTGATCCCGCTGCAACCCGGCCTCACGACTTTCTTCGCGCCAGATCGTTCAACGCGTCGGAATGGTTTCCGCGGCAGGCTGCAACAGACTGGTTCCCGACTTTTGCCGCTAGGGCAGCAATTTGCCGCTTACCGGACGTTCAGGGCTACACTGATAAGTGCCTTGGTTTCGCTGAGTGATTCACTCCCTGACCCCACCGCTTGCCATGCCTTGCAAGTCACTGAGGAGCCCCATGAACATCCAGCGCAGACCATTGATTGCCATCGGCATGACCCTGCTTGCGGCCTCTGGCTTCGTGGCCGCGCAGGCTCAGGCCAAGGTCTGGCGCATCGGGTTCCTTGCGGCGGCGCAACGTCCTCCCGATGGAATGGTGCCAGCGGCATTGCGCCACGCACTGCAGGAATTGGGTTACGGCGAGGGCAAGGGCGTTTCTTTCGTCGGCCGCTGGGCCGAGGGTCACGCCGAACGCCTGGACTCACTGGCCGGTGAACTGCTTGCCGACAAGGTCGATGTCGTGGTTGCACTCGGGTCCCCGGCGGCGACCGCAGCCAAACGAGTGACCTCGGTGACGCCCATCGTCGCGTACAACGCTGGTGATGTGATGGAGACCGGCCTGGTGGCAAGCCTTGCACGGCCCGGTAGCAACGTTACCGGCGTCAACGATCCTGCAGCGTTGCTGAGTGCCAAACGGCTGGAGATCCTGCGCGAACTGGTACCGACCACCAGGCGCGTTGCGGTGCTGTGGAATACCGCTGACAACGCCATGACCTTGCGCTACCGTGAGATCGAGCGTGCGGCGAAAGTGTTGAATGTGGGGATCGATCCTCTCGGCCTGCGGGTCATTGATGATTTCGACACTGCGATGGCGGCGATGACGCGCTCGCGTCCCGATGCACTGATTTTGGTCAACGATGTGCTGACAACGATGAACCGCCAGCGGGTCCTGGACTTCGCCGCAAGGCAGCAAGTGCCTGGCATATTCGAGGTTGCTGCAGCCGTGCATGCGGGCGGCTTGATGTCCTATGGCACGGATTTGAACGAAGTCATCAAAATGGTGGCGGGCTACGTCGCCAAGATACTGCATGGTGCAAAACCGGGCGATCTGCCAGTAGAGCAGCCGAATCGGTACTACTTTGTGATCAACCTCAAGGCTGCGAAGGCGCTCGGCATCACGATTCCGAAGTCGCTGCTGCTGCGCGCCGACGAGGTGATTGAGTAACGATGATGAAACGACGTAACTTGCTCAGCGCCAGTGGTTTATGTCTCGCAGCGCTGGCGAGCCTGGCCCAACCCGTACGCAAGGTCTACCGTATCGGCATACTCAGTGTCGGTGCTTCCCCCGCTGACTTGGCCTGGCCCAATCCCACGAATCCGCCCTATGCCGCGCTGCTAGGAGGATTGCGTGCGCTGGGCTACGTTTACGGCGAACACTTCGTCACCGAGCCGCACGGCGCCGAGGGCCAGGTCGAGCGATTCCCAGGTCTAGTGGCCGAATTGATCCGGCTGCAGGTGGATGTCGTCGTCGCCGCTGGCCCGGCGCTGGCCGCGTGCAAGCAGGCCACTTCGACGCTGCCGATCGTGATGGCGGGCGCCGAGGACCCGGTCGGCTTGGGCGTTGTCAAGAGCCTGGCCCGGCCGGGCACCAACTTCACCGGGCTGAGCAATCAATCGGTGGAGGCGGCTGTCAAGAAGCTCGAGATGCTCAAGGAGATGGTCCCTGGTGGAGCCCCAGTCGCCGTGCTCTGGGATCCGGCCGCGCTGCTGACCTGGCACGCGGTGCAGGCAGCGGCCCGTCAGCGCGGGTGGAAGCTGCTGTCATTCGAAGTCCACGATGCCGCCGAGATGGAAGCGTCCATCAAGGCGGCCGCCGCGAAAAAGGCGGGCGCGCTACTACCGGTGGGCGGGCTGGCCTTTCGGCACGCCAAGCGGATTGCTGAACTCGCCTTCACGAGCCGGCTGCCTGCTGCTTTCAGCGGCAGGCAGCTGCAGCTTGGCGACGCCGCGGTGCTTTCATACGGCGCCGACATCAACGTGATCTGGCGCCGGGCGGCCACCTTTGTTGACAAGATTCTGAAGGGCGCCAAACCAGCCGATCTGCCGGTGGAGCAGCCGACCAAGTTCGAGCTGGTCATCAACGTGAAGACTGCGAAGGCCCTGGGCATCACCATCCCTCAGTCGCTGTTGCTGCGCGCCGACGAGGTGATTCAGTGAATCGACGCAGTGTTGCCACGTTGCTGAGCTGGGCGGCGCTTTCAGGGTCATGGGCGGTTAGGGCAGAGGAATCGGCAATGCCGGTGATTGGATTTCTCAGCCTCTCTTCATTGATCCCGTGGACCGACAACCTGACCGCGTTTCGACGCGGTCTGAAGGAGACGGGGTATGAAGAGGGGCGCAACGTCGCCGTCGAATACCGTTGGGCTGACGGTGCCCAGGCGCGAGTGCCAGGGTTGGCAATTGACCTCGTACGTCGTCAGGTGAGGGTGATCGTGGCGACGGGCGGCCCATCGGTAATCCGTGCCGCGATGGAGGCCACCCGTACGATTCCAATCATCTTCACAAGTGGCTCTGACCCCGTCGCACAAGGGTTTGTCGCCAGCCTCAACCGCCCCAACGCGAACGCCACCGGGGTTACCCTGTTCACTAGTCCGCTAACGGCCAAGCGAGTGGAACTGTTGCGCGAGATTGCGTCAAAAGTCACTGGGATCGCCTTTCTGGTGAACCCCAGCAACCGCAACTCCGTGTCGAACGCGCAAGAGGTGTCAAGCGTAGTGCGATCGCTGGGGCTGGAGCCCCTCATGGTCAATGCAAGTAGTCAACGCGATCTTGAAGTCGGCATTCAGCATCTTGGCCGCCAACGCCAGGTAGCGCTTGTCATCGTCGCCGACCCATTCTTTGAGAGCCAGCGCGCAGTGATCGTGGCGCTGGCCGCTCGCCATGGCGTGCCGGCGATCTATCCGTGGCGTGAGGACGCGCAAGCCGGTGGCCTGATGAGTTACGGCACCAGCATCACCGATATGTATCGACAGGCCGGGACCTATACCGGCAAGGTACTGCGGGGCGCCAAGCCGGCGGACTTGCCGGTCCTCCAGCCGACCCGAGTCGATCTTGTGATCAATCGAAAGAGCGCAAGGGCCCTGGGCCTCGCCATCCCCCAATCGCTTTTGGTGCGAGCCGACGAAGTCATTGAATGACGTGTATAGGCGAGACCTGCCGCTGAGGTTTAGCCATTTGTCTGACCGCTTCCGCTGCATTGCCGAACTACATTCCGCTCCATACCGACGGTGTTTGGTGGAGATGAATCCGGCGCTTTACGTAGTCTGATCGGCTGGGTCCGTACCCCGGGTTCCGTCACTCTGATGGCCCAGGGGACCTTGCTGTTCTTGCTGTTCTTGCTGTTTTGAGCTTTCATGATGGCGCTCGCGCGCGCTCGATCAACCGTAAGAACAGCAAGAACCGCAAGGGGGCGGGGCTGCCAACACCCATTTGATCGTGGCGCCGAGGGGCACGTTGGTGGCCCAGTTGGCACAGAACGAGCAATCGCTACCGGGACAGTTTGCGTTCCGCGAAGGCCGCCACACGCAGCCAGATGTTCGGCGAACAGGACAGGCTGCCTGTGAAAAGCAACATGCTGGATAGTATTTATGTAGCAACCACTGACTCTACAACCGTCTGTCGCGCGCACCGAAAGACGGTCACACCACTCTGCCGAGTATCCGTACCACGTCGTCTCGCAGCGTTGGTAAGTCTTGCTCCACCATGGACCAAACGGAATCGAGGTCAACGCTGAAGTAGGCATGGATAAGGCGATCGCGCGTTCCCGCTATCTGCCGCCAGGAAGCGGTGGCTTCGCCTGCCGTCAGGTCAGTACTGAGGTTCTTGACCGCCTCGCCGACGATTTCGAGCTGCCGGATCACCGCACTTTGCGGTCTTACGGTCTGCCATGAAGGCGCCCTGGCCTTCCACCGTGAAACTCGCGATCGAATCGATGGCACTCAGAATATGTCCCAGGAAAAGCTTGTCCCGCTCCTTCATAGAGGCAATGCCTCGGCAAGTATGCGGGTCTTGAGGTCCGGATGAAGCTCGGCTTCGGCGCAGAGATCAACCTTCACGCCAAGCGCGTCCTCAATGTCCAGTTTTAATCCGACAATGCGCAGCAGCGAAGTACCACGCGGGAGGTCGACCAGCAGATCGAGGTCGCTTCCCTCCTTGTCGAGACCTTTTGCGACCGAGCAGAAGACACGCACACCGCGTGCACCCTGCGCTGCCGCGAGGGCCAGAACCAGCTTGCGCTTGGACGCCAGTGCTTGAGAGGGGCGCATCGCGCACTTTTGGCTGGTTTCGAAGCGCCAGGCCGTGCCGGTGGGTCGCGTTGGCAGTGCTTGGCCCCCTGGGCAGACTGGCTCTGGCATGTCCCATGCGTCGCCTCCATAATGGGGCACTTCCGCACCTACAAGGACTGGTCCATGGGACGCGCCGCACAGACCCCCATTTATTCCGCCACCGACTACCTGGCCTGGGAGGCAGCGCAACCCGAACGCC
>JANNDB010000514.1:0-2015 GCA_031387285.1 Betaproteobacteria bacterium
GGCCTTTGACCTGCAGCGCGGCGAAACCCTGGGTCTGGTTGGTGAATCCGGTTGCGGCAAATCGATTACAGCCATGGCGCTGATGGGTTTGTTGCCCGAGAGCGCCGTGGTCTCCGGCAGCATCCGTTTTGATGGGCAGGAATTGGTCGGACAACCTGACGCCCGGCTGCGCGAATTGCGCGGTAACCGCATCGGCATGATTTTCCAGGAGCCGATGACAGCGCTCAATCCCGTGCACAGCATCGGCCATCAGGTTGCGGAACCCTTGCGCCTGCACCGCGGGCTCGGCCAGCAACAGGCGCGCACCCAGACCATCGCGCTGCTCGAGCGTGTAGGCATTGCGCAGGCCGCGCGCCGGGTGGACGCCTACCCTCACCAGTTCTCGGGTGGTCAGCGTCAGCGCATCACGATAGCCATGGCGCTGGCCTGCGAGCCCGACCTGCTGATCGCCGACGAACCCACCACGGCGCTGGACGTGACGATCCAGGGGCAGATCCTCGACCTGATCCATGACCTGGTGACAGAACGTTCGATGGCGCTGCTGCTGATATCGCACGACCTGGGCGTGATCGCCCAGAACGTGCAGCGCATGGTGGTGATGTACGGTGGCAGCGTGGTCGAAAGCGGCCCGACCACCGAGGTGTTCTCCGACATGGCCCATCCCTACACCCGGGGTCTGTTCGGGGCCCGGCCCCGCCTGGGGGCAGCCAAGGGCGAACGGCTGACCACCATCGATGGCACGGTGCCGGAACTGGTCGATTTGCCCAAAGGCTGCGCGTTCTCCGACCGCTGCGCCTGGGCCGCCCCGGACTGCGTGACCACCCGCCCCGGGCCGGTCTACGTGGGGCCTGCGCACCTGGCGTGTTGCCTGCGGCTGGACGCCGTGCGCAAAGGAACCCCGGCATGACCGAACCGTTGCTGCAGGTGCAGGATGTCACGCGCAGCTACAGGCTGCCGCGGGAGTCGCTGCTGGGCAAGCCACCGGTGGTGCATGCCGTTCAGGGCGTGGGCTTCTCCATGCACAGCGGCGCGAGCCTGGGCATTGTTGGCGAGTCCGGCTCGGGCAAGTCCACGCTGGCGCGCCTGGTGATGGCGCTGGAGGCGCCAGACACCGGACAGGTGCGCATCCTCGGACGCGACATGGCAAGCCTTGACGCGGTGGCCCTGAGCGCCGCACGCCGCGACTTCCAGATGGTCTTTCAGGACCCCTACGGCTCCCTGGACCCGCGCCAGACGGTCCTGCGTATCGTGACCGAGCCGCTGGAAGCGCAGGGCGGCACGTCGGTTGCCGAACGCTCGCAGCAGGCCCTGGAGGTGCTGTTGTCGGTCGGCCTGCGCGCCAGCGACCTCGAGAAATACCCGCACGAGTTCTCGGGCGGGCAGCGTCAACGCATTGCCATTGCGCGCGCCCTGATTACGCGGCCACGCCTGATCGTCGCTGACGAACCGGTCAGCGCGCTCGACGTGTCCGTGCAGGCCCAGGTGCTCAATCTCATGCAGGATCTGCAGACGCTGTACGGCGTCACCTACCTGCTCATCAGCCATGATCTCGCTGTGGTCGACCATCTGTGCGCGGAGGTTGCGGTGATGTTCCAGGGGCGCATCGTCGAGCAAGGCACGCCCCAGGTCCTGTTCGACAACGCCGCACATCCGTATACCCGGGCCCTGCTTGACGCCGTGCCACGCATGCAACCGCGCGGCGCCAACCAGCCGCGCCGGCGTACGGTGTCGCTCACGGTCCGGCCTCAGGCCGTCGGCGCCTGCCCGTATGCGCATCGCTGTCCAAACGCACAAGCCGCGTGTGACGCCAGCCGGCCCGCCTTGCAGCCCATCACGCCAGGCCATCTGGTGGCCTGCCACTTTCCGCAGGCTGGCTCGTCCAAAATGATGTAACCTGCTTGGGTTGCAACGCTGACGCGCAAGCCCGACGTCCTTCTTCCGCATCCCCTATTGAAAGGAAACCTGACCATGGTCAATCGCCGTTCCGTAATCAAATCCTCTGTCGCCAGCGCCGC
>JANNDB010000519.1:0-2711 GCA_031387285.1 Betaproteobacteria bacterium
CCCTGCTGCGCCGGTGCCTGCGGTGGTGTACCGATCGGTCTTTTCCGATCCGCCGGCCGGCGTTGAAACGGGCGCGCAGGACTGGAAGGCGGCCAACACCGAGGTTGGCCAGTTCATGAACGGCCACATCGACATCCTGAAGTGGGAAGCGGCGCAAGCCAGGCAAAAAGTCGCCGCACCGATGCCCGCCCCGGCCGCTGCGCCTGCTTCGGGCGCCGCAAAACCATGAGCCGCAACATGGATGGCGCCCGGGATCGCGCACGCGCGCTGCACCTGAAACGCAGCGCATGCGTCGGCGCGATGCTGCTGTTGGCGGGCTGCGCCTCGCTCTCGCCCGATGGCGACAGAACTGATGTGCAGCGACTCACCGAGGGCAAGACCACCGGCGTGAGCGCGCAACTGCCAGCCCTGGCAGGCGGGCGGGCTGCAACCGACGCAGCGATAACGGATTTTCTCAAGGGAGCGCTCAGCGCCGAGTCCGCCGTGCGTATCGCCCTGCTCAACAACCCCGGCCTGCATGGCGCGCTGGCGACATTGGGCGTGAGTGATGCATTGCGGGTACAAGCCGCAAACCCGCCCAACCCGCACTTTGCGCTGGGCCGCTTCAAGGCCGGTGACACGCTGGAGATCGAGCGCCTGCTCACCTTCAATCTTGTCGGGCTGCTGATGCTGCCCTGGCAGGCGCAGTGGCAAACCCGGCAGCATGAACTGGCCAAACTACAGGCGGCGCAAGAGGTGGTCAGACTCGCGGCCGACACGCGCAAGGCCTGGATCACGGCGGTGGCGGCCCGGCAGACCGCGGCCTACATGGCAGACGTCAAGGATGCGGCCGAGGCCAGCGGCGAACTGGCCCGGCGCATGGCACGCGTGGGCAACTGGAGCAAATTGCAACAGGCGCGCGAGCAGATGTTCCTGGCGGACGCCACGGCGCAGTTGGCGCGCGCACAACAGGCGGCATTCAGCGAACGCGAAAAACTGACCCGCCTGATGGGCTTGTGGGGGCAACAGACAAGTTTCACGCTGGCCGAGCGCCTGCCCGACCTGCCCGCCAGCGCCACCACGATGACCGACATCGAGGCCAGGGCATTGCGTGAGCGGCTCGACGTTCGTTCCGCGGTGGCTGAATCGGCCTACGTGGCCGAACAGCTGGGACTGAAGAAGGTGGTGGGTTATCTGGACGGCGTGACACTGGCCTATTCCCGCGACAGTGCATTTGACGCGGCGGCGGCCACCCGCGAGACCCGCCGCGGTTGGGAACTGGAGTTGCCGCTGCCGCTATTCGACTGGGGCGGCGCACGCAACGCGCGTGCGCAGGCGCTGGTCATGCAATCGGCCGCACGGGTACGGGAGACAGCGGTCCAGGCACGTTCCGAAGCACGCGAAGCCTACCACGGCTACCGCACGGCTTACGACCTGGCGCGCCACTACCGCGACGAGGTGGTGCCGCTGCGCAGGTTCATCAATGACGAGATCGTGTTGCGCTACAACGGCATGCTGGCCAGCGTGTGGGACCTGCTGGCCGATACCCGCATGCAGATCATGAGCGTCAACAGCGCGATCGAAGCGCAGCGCGACTTCTGGCTGGCCGAAGCCGACCTGCAAACAGCGCTGAGCGGCACCTCACCGGGCGCACTGGCCGGATTGAAGGCCGGCGCGGGCGGCGGCGCGCAAGCCGCAGCGGCGCATTGAGCATATCTGCGCCACCCATGCCAAACACTACAAAGCGTGAGCACCGGGTGGAGCCCGGACTCTTTGGCTGTCATCCCGGACCTGATCCGGGATCCACTGGATTGCGGGTCAAGCCCGCAATGACAAACTGGGTTGCGCGCAATGACAAACCAGACAATCGAGAGACTTGACCAATGAATCGACGCAATTTTTTCGGCGAAGCGGCCATCACGGCCGTCGCCGCTGCAACCGTCAGCAAGGTGGCGATGGCCGCGTTGCCCGAACCGGTGACGATGACCAGACCCGATACGGCACCACCGCTGGTGCCCACTACCGGGCGTCCGTACAACCCGGTCGTCACGCTCAACGGCTGGACCCTTCCCTGGCGCATGAACGCCGGCGTCAAGGAGTTCCATCTGGTGGCCGAACCGGTCATCCGCGAGATCGGCCCGGGCATGAAAGCCACCTTGTGGGGCTACAACGGCCAGAGCCCGGGACCGACGATCGAGGTGGTCGAGGGGGACCGGGTGCGTATCTTCCTCACCAACAAGCTGCCCGAACACACCACCATCCACTGGCATGGCCAACGTCTGCCCAACGGCATGGACGGCGTGGGTGGACTGACGCAAAAGCAGATCCCGGTCGGCAAGACCTTCGTCTATGAGTTCGTGGCACGTCGTCCCGGCACCTTCATGTACCACCCGCACGCTGACGAGATGACGCAGATGGCGATGGGCATGATGGGTTTCTGGGTCACGCACCCCAAAACCAGGCACCCGCTGATCGACGAGGTGCAGCGCGACTTCTGCTTCCTGCTCAACGCGTACGACATCGAGCCTGGCAGCGCGACGCCGAAGGTCAACACGATGCTCGACTTCAACCTGTGGACCTGGAACAGCCGCGCCTTTCCCGGCATCGATCCGTTCGTGGCCCGGACCGGTGAGCGCGTGCGCATCCGCGTGGGCAACCTCACAATGACCAACCACCCGATTCACATGCACGGACCGCACTTCGAGGTCGTCGGCACCGACGGCGGATGGGTT
>JANNDB010000532.1:0-11220 GCA_031387285.1 Betaproteobacteria bacterium
GCCGGCTGGGACACCACGTCCAGGCCGGACGCCGCAGCCCTTGCCGCTTCCCGCGAGCGTGCCGTGGCGATGGGGGCTCCGCAGTAGGCATCAGCCTGCCGATTACGGTATCCAATGCGGGCGGGCTTGTCCCAGCCGTGACAACTGGCACGGGCCGTTGCAATTAGCCTCTTACCCCGTGCACAACGCCAATACATGAAGAGGAGACTACCGTGAAGAGTTACGACATCACCGAATGGGGCAAGCCGCTGCAACACGCCGTGCGCGAGACACCCAAACCCGGCCCGCAGGAGGTGCTGATGCGCCTCACCTATTGCGGCGTCTGCCACTCCGACGTGCATGTGCGCGAAGGCTTCTTCGATATGGGTGGCGGCGTCAAGAACAATCTGGGCGACCGCATCAAGCTGCCGGTGGTGCTGGGCCACGAACCGATCGGTGTGGTCGCAGCGGTCGGGTCCGAAGTCAGTGGCATCAAGGTGGGCGAAACCTACCTGGTGAACCCCTGGATCGGATGCGGCAAATGCGCGGTATGCCTGAAGGGACTGGACCATCTGTGCAACTTCATGGCGGCCATGGGTATCGCGCGCCCTGGAGGATTTGCCACGCACCTGCTGGTCCCGCATTCGCGTTACCTGGTCGACGTCAAAGGCATAGACCCGGCCCAGGCCGCGGTACTGGCCTGCTCCGGTGTCACGGCCTACTCGGCGGCCAGCAAACTTGGCACACCCGAGGCCGGGCAATGGGTCGCGGTAGTGGGCTGTGGCGGCCTGGGACTGATCGCCATCGCGATCCTCCAGGCGCTCGGTCACAGCAACATCATCGCCTGCGACATCGACGACGCCAAGCTGGCGGTGGCCCAGGCCGCCGGCGCGTCCGGGGTGGTCAACCTGAAGACGGGCGGCGCGGCCCAGTTGCTGGCGCTCTCCGGCGGTGCCGGCCTGCGCGGCATGATCGATTTCGTGGGTGCACCCTCCACCTCGGCCCTGGCCCTGCCATCCCTGCAAAAAGGCGGCCGGTTTGTGTCGGTCGGCCTTTTCGGCGGGGCGGCAACGATTCCGCTGGTGGCGTTGGCAATGCGCGAGATCGCCTTGATGGGCTCGGCCGTCGGCTGCACCGCGCAGATCCGCGAACTCGTCGCGCTGGTGCAGAGTGGCAAGGTCAAGCTGCCCGCTGTGCAGGTGCGCCCGCTGGCGCAGGCCGAGCAAAGCCTGCGCGACCTGGAAGCTGGCCGCGTCACCGGCCGCATCGTCCTCGACGCGATGACCGAGGCCGACTGAGCGATTGCCGCACACCTGACCGGCACGCTTTCCATGGCTGAAATCATCGTCGAGCGGCACGGCGGCTGGGCCGAGATCATCTTCAATCGCCCCGAACTGCGCAATGCCATCAACCTGGGTTTTGCGCTGTTGCTGCGCGATGCGTTGCGCACCCTCAACGCCGACCCCGAGTTGCGCTGCATCGTGCTGAGCGGTGCCGGCGGTGCCTTCTGTTCCGGCCTGGACCTCAAGGAATTCAACATCGAACCGGCCCCGCCCTGGCGCGCCGAGTTCGGTGCGGCCTGGGACGAGGTGCATATGCTGCTGATGGACTCGCCCAAGGTACTCATCACGGCCCTGCAAGGGGGCGCCATCAACGGGGGCGCCGCGGTGGCCCTGGCAGGCGACCTGACCGTGTGCGGCCTTTTGGCTTTCATCCTGGTTGGCGAGGCCCAGTTCGGCATGCCGATGCCGCGCAACGTGTCCTGGCTGGTGCTCAAGCATGGTGAAGCCATCGCCATGCGTTTTGCGCTGCTGGCCGAGCGTGTGGGTGCGGCGGACCTGTTGCGCCTGGGCGTGGCGACCGAGGTGGTGGACGATGACGCCGTGCTGGCCCGCGCGCGCGCCATCGCAACACGCATTGCTGCCTTTCCTGCGCGCGGTGTGCACAATGCCAAGCTTGCCATCCGCACCACCGCTTCGCGCGCCGGCGCGCTGGAGTGGTACCGGCCGGCACTGGAAGCCTGGCCCCTCAAGCCCTTCGCACCCAGCAAGGTCACATAGGCAAGCGCTGTCGCCGCCGCAACAGCCCGGCGCGCGCGGCGGCGCGAAACTGCGCCATTCACTTGCAACAAGCCATGAACCCACTCCAGACCCCCAGCGGGTTGGCGTCCATTGACGCGGTTACCGAATCCCTCGCCGGCGCGGGTTACATCGCCACGCGGCAGATTTCCACTGCCGTGTACCTGGCACACCACCTGCGCAAGCCTGTGCTCATTGAAGGACCTGCCGGTGTGGGCAAGACCGACCTGGCAGTATCTGCCGCCAAGGCCCTTGGGTTTGCCCTGCTGCGCTTGCAGTGTTACGAGGGACTGGACGACAGCAAGGCTCTGTACGAATGGAAATACGGCAAGCAACTGCTCTATACACAGATCCTGAAGGAGAAGATCGGCCTGCTCGTGGACGATGCCGACACGCTTGCGGCGGCCTTTGCCAAACTCGCCAGCTTCCAGGATTTGTTCTTTTCGCGCGATTTTCTGGAGCCGCGCCCGCTGCTCCAGGCGATGGAGCAGCCGCTGGGCAGTGTGCTGCTGATCGACGAGGTGGACAAGTCCGAGGAGTCCTTCGAAGCCCTGCTGCTGGAGGTGTTGTCCGACTACCAGGTGACGATCCCCGAGATCGGCACCATCCGCGCCCAGGTACCGCCGCTGGTGATACTGACGTCCAACAACACGCGCGAGCTGGGCGACGCGCTCAAGCGCCGCTGCCTGCACCTGCATATCGGTTTTCCCGAGGCCGAACTGGAACGGCGCGTGTTGCGCGCGCGGGTGCCCGACATCACCGAGACGCTGCTGCGTCAGCTGGTCGCCTTCGTGCAGGGCCTGCGCGCCGGAAACATCCGCAAGCCGCCGTCGATCGCTGAATCCGTTGACTGGGCGCGCACATTGCTGCTTTTGCATGCCCCCGCACTGGATGTGGCGCTGGTACGCGACACACTCAACGTGCTGCTCAAGCGTGAAACCGATATTGCCGAGGTCCAGGACAGCCTCGGTCCCCTGACGCGCCAGGCGCTCGCGGCCTCGGCGATCGCCCCGAACTGATGGACAGCGTGCTGGCCGGCTTCATCCGCGCGCTGCGCGCCGCGGGGGCCGAGGCGTCCACGGCGGAAGGGCTGGACGCGGCGCGGGCGATGGTGCTGGTGGGTTATGCCGACCGGGCCAACCTCAAATCCGCTCTGGGCGCCACTCTGGCCAAGTCAGAAGAGGAAAAGTCCATCCACGACCGCGTTTTCGACCAGTATTTCGCGCCGCCGGCGCTGGGCCGGCATGCGGGCGCTATGGGCGCGGCCGCCGAGCCGCACGGACGTACCGGGGACGCGGCGGTGGACGCCCTGCTCGACCTCGCCCAGGGCAAGACAGCCGCTGACGGCGCAGCGCCCGCCGGGTCCGTCCAGGCCAGCGATGCACTGCGCCTCGCCATGGCCGAAACGGCCCAGGCCGTCAACGTGGACAGCATCCGGTTTGCCTCGCAATCGGCCTATTTCGCACGACGCATGCTTGAACAGCTCGGCATCGCGCCGCTTGAAGCGCGCCTGCTGGCGCGGCTGGGCGACGAATCGGCCGCTGCGCAAGCCGAGGCGCGCATGCTGGCTGCCGCGCGCGACAGCCTGCAGCACCATGCACGGGCACTGATAGCCCAGCGCTTCGAGTTGTTCGGCCGCCCCGCGACCGACACCTTCCTCGCCGACGTCGCCGTGCAGCGCGCCATCGGCCGCATGAGCCCGCACGACCTGGAACGCATGAAGCTGGTGGTGGCGCGGCTGGCCAGGCGCCTGGCAGCGCGCCACGCGCACCGCCGCCGCATCACCTTGCGCGGTCAACTCGATTTGCGCCGCACCCTGCGCGCCAACGCCGGCCACGACGGTGTGCCGGTGACTCTGGCGTTCAAACACCGGCGCCGCGAGAAACCGCGCATCGTCGCAGTGTGTGATGTTTCGGGCTCGGTTGCAGCGCATGTGCGCTTCCTGCTGCTGTTCCTCTACGCGCTGCAGGGCACGGTGACCGACCTGCGCACCTTCGCGTTCTCCAGCCGGCTCAAGGACGTTGCCGGGCCGCTGGAATCCCTGCCATTTGAAGAAGCGATGGAACTGATACTGCGCGAAGCCGGCAACGGCTCCACCGACTACGGCCAGGCCTGGCAGGACCTGCACGACCGGCACTGGCAGGCGATAGACCGGCGTACCACCGTGCTGGTGCTCGGCGACGCACGCTCCAACGGCGCCGACCCGCGCCTTGACCTGTTCGCCGAACTCGCCGCACGCGCCAAACGCGTGGTCTGGCTGTGCCCCGAAAGCGCCTCACGCTGGGGCAGCGGCGACAGTTGCCTGCTGCAATACCGGCCCTACCTGACGCACCTGAGCCACTGCGCCACTGCGGCAGACGTGGAGCGCGCGATCGACGAGGCGCTGGAAGCCTACGATTAGGGCGCGCGCCCGCCATAGCCATTTTTATCTCCAGAACGCCAAGACCATGACCGCACCGTTTGCCGAACCACCCTTCATCTGTGGCGCCCTGCGCAAGCCGCGCCAGATGCTCGCTGACCAGTTCCACAGAGGTATGGCATGACGCGTGACGAGGCCATCGCCGCCCTCACAGCACCCGGGCAGACCCATGCGCTCGCGGACGCCCATATCAACGGCCGCAAGCAGCGCGTCTTTGTCAACGCGCCGCCCTCGCTGCGTGCCTTGTTCGAAGAGAACCTCAGCGACAAACCGTTCCTGGTCTACGAACGCGAAGAGCTGACTTTTGCGCAGGCCTGGGCCGCCGCGAGCCGCATCGGCCATGTGCTGGTGCACGAATGCGGCGTTCGCCACGGTGACCGGGTGGCGATCGCCATGCGCAACTACCCGGAATGGGTGCTCACCTTCATGGCCATCACCTCCGTTGGTGCGATCGCGGTGGCGATGAACGCCCACTGGCAATCGGCCGAGATGGCCTACGGGCTCATCGACTGCGGCGCCAAGGTGCTGTTTGCGGACCAGGAACGGCTGGACCGGCTCGCGCAGGCCCCGGCTGTCGCGGGGCTCCGTGTGCTGGGCGTTCGCTCCAGCCACCTCGCGGCTGGCGCGCTGGCGCTTGAGGCGCTGGTGGCGGCTGTGGGCGACATGGCCATGCCAGCGGTCGGCATCGCAGCCGACGACCTCGCCACGATTCTCTATACCTCGGGCTCCACCGGCCACCCCAAGGGGGTGCCTTCGTCCCAACGCAACATACTCTCGGCCCTGCTCTCCTGGGAGCTCGACCGGCTGGTGGGCGAACGCGTTGCGGGCCTGGACCCGGTGGCGCCGCCCGAGCAACCGGGCACCTTGCTGGCTGTGCCGCTGTTCCACGTGACCGGGCTGCATGCCTCCTACCTGTCGGGGTATCGACTGCAACGACGCATGGTCTGCATGTACCGCTGGGACCCGCAGGCGGCAGCCGCGCTGATCGACCGGTACCGTTTGACCTCCGTGGTAGCGCCCGCCGCCATGACGGGCGACCTGGTTCGCGTCGCGCGCGCCGGCGGACACGATCTGGGCAGCCTGCTCGTGGTGGGGGGCGGCGGCGCGCCACGCGCACCGGAGCAGGTACGCCAGATCGGCGACAGCTTCAAGCAGGCCCTGCCCAATACCGGCTGGGGCATGACGGAAACCAACGCCATTGGCACCGGCATCGGCGGCGAAGACTACCTGGCGCGCCCGGCCAGCTCGGGGCGCTGTTCGCAGGTGCTGCAAATCAAGGTGGTGGGCGACGACGGCGCCACGCTGCCAGCAGGGGAACGCGGCGAACTGATGGTGCGCGGCACTTCGGTGTTTGCGGGCTACTGGAGCCGCCCCGAGGCCAACGCCCAGTCCTTCGACGGCGACTGGTTCCGCTCCGGCGATGTGGCCACCATCGACGACGAAGGATTCCTTTTCATCGTCGACCGTATCAAGGATCTCATCATCCGGGGTGGCGAGAACATCGGCTGCGGCGCGGTGGAGGCGGCGCTGCTGAAGCACCCCGACGTGCAGGAAGCCTCGGTGTACGCCGTGCCCGACGAGCGCCTGGGCGAAGAGGTCGGTGCCACGGTGTACGGCAGCGCCACGCTCGACGTGGCTGGCCTGCGCACTTTTCTGGCCGGTCATCTGGCAGGGTTCGAAATACCACGCTTCATCCAGTGTTCGAGCACGCCGTTGCCGCGTACGCCCTCCGGCAAGGTACTCAAGCGCGAAATCCGCTCCGCAGCACTCGGCGCCATGGCTGCTGACAAGCCCTGAGCGGCTGAGCTTTCTGTAGTGTCTGCCTGAACCACTTTTGACGGAGCAGCATCATGCCCACCCCTCAACCCGGCACCCTGGCGTGGCGCCTGCTTACGCAGGAAGAAGCGATTGACCCCGCACGCCCCATCATCGACCCGCACCACCACCTGTGGCCCGCGACCGACGGCCGTGCACGCTACCTGCTGGCCGGCCTGTGGAGCGACACCGGGAGCGGCCACCACATCGAGAAGACCGTGTTTATCGAATGCCGCGCCGGTTACCGAGTTGACGGACCGGACCATCTCAAACCCGTCGGCGAGGCCGAGTTCGTGGCACGGATCGCGCGCGCCAGCCGGGACGGCGGCGGTGGCGCAGTGGTGGCAGGCTTTGTCGGGCATGCCGACCTCCGGCAAGACCCTGCGCGCCTGCATGAGGTATTGCAGGCCCAGGAAGCCGCGGCGCAGGGTTTGTTCCGCGGCATCCGGCATTCGGGTGCGCGTGACCCGAACCCGCAGCAACTGAGCATTCTGGGGCGCGGCTTTGAGGGGCAATATGCCAATGCCGACTTCCGCCGCGGCGTGGCGTTGCTGGGCGAACTCGGCTACAGCTACGACACCTGGCACTACCACCACCAGAATACCGACTTCGCCGCGCTCGCCCGCGCCGTGCCCGGGACCACCATGGTGCTGGACCACTTTGGCACGCCGCTGGGCGTGGGCAGCTACGCCAGCCAGCGCGAGGCCATCTTTGCCGGCTGGCAGGCCGACATCGCGGCCATCGCCCTCAACCCGAACGTGGTGGCCAAGATCGGCGGCCTGGCGATGCCCGACAACGGCTTTGGCTGGAACCTGCGCGAGCGCCCGCCCGGATCAGATGAAGTAGTGGCGGCACAGGCGCGTTATTACCACCACGCCATCGAATGTTTCGGCCCCGCGCGCTGCATGTTCGAGAGCAACTTTCCGGTGGACGGGTGGTCGCTCTCCTACAACGTGTATTGGAATGCGATGAAGAAGATTGCTGCGCGGTATTCGGCGGATGAACAGCACGCGATGTTTTACGGCACGGCCGAGCGGGTGTACGGCTTGCGCGGCGATGGCCACGTCGACGACCGTGTATGCGCACCTGCGGAGCATTAACCAGCCAGCACAGGCGGCCTCTTTTATTCCGACAACCGGCCCCGGGCCACGGTCGCGCCGGAGCGTGGACGGCCTCAGGCAAACGTGCAATCATGCGGCTTTTGCTGGCACGCTGATGAACCCGACCACACTCGCCTCAAACCACAAAGCGGCTGCCCTGCGCAGGCGTGTTTTCGTCTCAGGCGTGGCGGCGCTGACGGCTTCGCTCCCGTCCATCTGCGCCGCAGCGGTACCTACCGTCGGCTACATCTCCAGCGGCGTAAAGGGCACGGCGCTCGACACGCTGTTCAGCGACGCGATGCAGGAGGGACTGGCGCAGCAGGGCTACGTGGCGCCGAAGTCCTTGCGCTGGATCAGCCGCTACCGGGGCGAAGGCCCGACCGATATCGAGGCCTTGACACAGGAACTGATCCGCGATGGCGCCGAGCTCGTATTGGCTAATGGCGGCGCGACCCGGGCGGCCATCCGCGGCACGGCTGGCAAGGTGCCGCTCATCTACGGCTTCAGTGGCGATCCGGTCGCCGCCGGGCTTGCGACGGGCCTGGCCCGGCCACAGCACAACGCGACCGGCGTCAGCCTGATGTTCGTCGAGACCAATGCGAAGCGCATACAGATCGTGAAGGACCTCGTGCCCTCCATGCGCCGCGTCGCGCTGATCTCGAGCCCGAATCATCCGGGCGAGGCGGCGGAGATGGATGTGTGCCGGCGCACGGTGGCGTCGCTGGGCGTGGAAATGCTGTACCTGCCGGTCTTCAATGCCGCGGACGTGGAAAAGGCTTTGCTCAAAGCATTCGCCGCCAGGATCGACGCATTGGTGGCGCCACCGGACCCGGTCACCATCGCAACGCGCTTGCGCGTCGCGGCCTGGGCGATCGAGAACCGCATCCCCTTCGCATCCGGCTGGGCCATATTCGCCGATGAGGGTGCCCTGATGACCTATGGCCCCAACGTGCGCTGGTCCTACAACCGCGTGGGTCAGCTCGCTGCCAAGGTATTGGCAGGCGCAAAAACGGAGAACATACCGATCGAACAGCCTACACGTTTCGAACTGGTAGTGAACCGGCGCACGGCGCGCGCGCTCGGGATCGCGATACCTGCCGTGATCGCCGCCAGCGCGGACCGCTTCATCGACTGAGCGGCCACTGTACTTCGTCGTCGCCCGTGCGACTGGCATGCCACCCGAGGCAGGCTGTAATACCCATTGACCCATCCGACCACGCCGCCCCAAGGAGCCCCGCGACCATGAGCAAGCCATCCACCAAAGGCGCATCCGCCTTCAACCTCAGCCCGACCGACGACCTGAACGACCTGCGCATGACCGAAAAGGCCATGCCGCTGTACGAACACGTCAAGCGCTTCATCACCGAGACGGTGGAACCGATGAGCGAGAAGTACCACGCGCTGTTCGAGGGGCGCACCGGCGCCGACCGCTGGACTTACGCGCCGGGCATGCTCGACCTGCTCAACGGCGCCAAGGAGCAGGCCAAGAAGGAAGGCCTGTGGAACTTCTTCCTGCCCGATGCCGAGACCGGTGAAGGCCTCTCGAACCTGGACTACGCCTACATCGCCGCTGAACTGGGCAAGAACCCGCTGGCTTCCGAGTGCATGAACTGCTCGGCACCCGACACCGGCAACATGGAGGTGCTCGAGCGTGTAGGCACGCCAGCGCAGAAGGAAAAATGGCTGAAACCGCTGTTGAACGGCGAGATCCGTTCGGCTTACGCAATGACCGAGGTGCACCATGCGTCTTCGGACGCCAAGAACATCGCCACCTCCGCGGTGCTGGACGGCGACGAGTGGGTCATCAACGGCGAGAAGCATTACATCTCGGGGGCTGGCAGCCCGCGCTGCAAGATTCTCATCACCATGGTGCGGTCCAGTCCCGACGCAGCGCCGCACAAGCAGCAGTCGATGATCCTGGTGCCCAAGGACACCCCGGGCGTGAAGATCATCGGCCCCATGCACGTGTTCGGCGAAGACCATGCGCCACATGGCCACATGCACATCGTGTTCGACAACGTGCGGGTGCCCAAGGACAACATGCTGCTCGGTGAGGGCCGCGGCTTCGAGATCTCGCAGGTGCGCCTCGGGCCCGGGCGCATCCACCACTGCATGCGCTCGATCGGCTCGGCCGAGAAGGCACTGGACCTGATGGTGCAGCGCGGCGTATCACGCAAGGCCTTCGGCAAGAAGCTGGTCTGGCTCGGTGGCAACGTGGAAATCATCTCGCGCGCGCGCATCGAGATCGAATCGATGCGCCTGATGGTGCTCAAGGCGGCCAAGGCGATGGACGTGCTGGGCAACCGCGAGGCGCGCATCTGGGTGCACATGGTGAAGGCACTGGTGCCCGAGCGCGTCTGCGACATCATCGACCAGGCGATCCAGATGCATGGCGCACTGGGTGTCTCGCAACACACACCGCTGGCGCGCATGTACGCCCAGCAGCGCACGCTGCGCCTGGCCGACGGCCCGGACGAAGTGCACCACCTGGTGGTGGGGCGCAACGAGATCCGCATGATGGAGGGCGGCGACGAGGACGCCAGCATGCCGGCGGTGTTTCGCAACTGACGCTGCGAAGTCGCGTCAAATTTCCTGCCGGCTTCGCGTTCCCGCTCAGTGCTGCCGAATGGGCGGGATGGAGGTCGCAAACTGCAACCTCAAACGCATCTGCTCACGCTCCCCCTCCTGCCCGCTCCAGCCGGTCCACGGCCTGCAGCGCCTGCTCCAGTACGAGCGCAATCGTCCGAAGCATGACCGGCAGGTCGACCCCCTGCGCACTCTTCTTGCCTTCCCGGTACCGCGCATACACGCCGTGCAGCACGGCGGCTGATTTCCAGCGGTTGAAGCCGACGTAGTAGTCCAGCAGTGACAGATCGCGCCCGGTGCGCGCCGCGTAGCGTTGCGCCAGCGCCTCGCGGCCCGGGAAACCCGGCAAATTCGTTGGCGGCACCCCACGCGGCGACGGCGCGTCTCCCGGCTCGGCCCACTGGTTCAAGGCGTAGGCCAGGTCAGCCAGTGGATCGCCGAGCGTGGCGAGTTCCCAGTCCACCACGGCGACAACAAGGCCGTCGGCGCCGACCAGCGTGTTGTGCAAACCATAGTCGCCATGCACTATGCGCGCTGGTCCCTGTTCGGGCAGGTGCTGCAAGAAATATTCCTGCAGGCTGTGGAAACGCGCATCGTCGAAGCCGGCACCGATAATCGACGCATTCCATGAGCGGTACCAGGTCTTGAGCTGGCGCGCGATGTAGCCATCAGCCTTGCCCAGTTCCCCCAACCCGACCGCGGAGGGATTGATCGCATGCAGATCGGCCAATACGTCGATGAATGAATGCGCCAGTTGCTCGCGCAGGGGTTCCGGCAGCCAGCGGCGCGCATCGTCGGCGTTGTAGAGCGGATGGCCATCGACGAATCCCATCACATAGAAATGCGCACCGGTCACCGCGGTGTCTTCGCAAAATCCCAGCGCGTCCGCGACCGGCACCGCGCTTGAGCCCAGCGCACTGATCAGCGCCTATATATTCCACCGGAAAATCAGTGCCCAGTGGCATCCAATTGTTGGTCTGTAATAACTGTTTGTATGCGTAGGAAGTTTTTATGCGTTCTGCGCCCACTCTATCACCTGCCCAATACATATCGCTTGTAGCATGTGTTGGCTGTACAGAAGGAATGATATTGTAGTCCGCAAAAAAATGAAAATCTGCAGCATCCATTACCTGTGCATGCTCAATGCGCCAGCGTTTGTCGTTCTTTCCTTTCAATACATCTGCATATATTTTTAAAATCTGTCTGTTGCCGCTATCACCAATAGCATGTGTACACATTTGCA
>JANNDB010000553.1:0-4483 GCA_031387285.1 Betaproteobacteria bacterium
CGGCCGGCGGGCTGATGGCGCATGGGGCCTACCCTTGCGCTGGCGACCATGATGCCTGGAGCTCGCGCACTTGCGAGGCCTATTCTTTGGCGCCCGGCCCTGTACGGATAATTGTCACTATTTGAATCCGGCGTCACGCGCAAAAGCAGGCTGCCGTGTCAGTGTCGGTTTGCCTTACAGGCTTGTCGGATTGACCTCAGATGGATCGCCTAAGTGATTGAAAATCAAAGAGTTTTCGTATTGGCACCGAATTTGCTTAATACTTCGGGCCGCAGTGTCTTTGGCGAAATCTTGGCGGTTGAAGGGAACTACATGCTCAAAATCCAACGTACTCTTTTCTCAGTTGCCGCATTGGCAGTCAGTTTGCTGGCGTCGTCTGGTGCCCATGCGTACTGGTCATTCGATCAGGCCGGCGTAACTGGCATTGGTGATACCGCCCCGACCGGCGTCACCGTATCCTTGTCAGGGGTTTACGCGGCCAATACTTCCGGCAACACAGGCTTTGCATCGGGGGCTACTTGGTCGGCAGGCGCGCTGTCCTATTTCGCTGGAAGCGGTCAGGGCATGTACTCCGGTACTGATTCCACCTCGCCCTTCCATGCGCTGGACAATAACGGCAACACCGAGGCGGTGATCCTGCAATTCAGCTCCAGCGTCGTCCTTAGCAGCATCGGGCTGGGCTATACGTCGGACAATCTCACCGCGACCACATGTAACGGTTCGCCATCTACTTATGACTGTGTCGACGTCTCGCTGTTCCGATGGCAAGGCTCGGGCACGCCGACGGGCAGCCCTACAGCGCTCGTCGGCCAGGGTGCCGCAGCGATGACCGGCTGGCAGCTCGTGGGCAATTATGGCGACATGGCTCTTGACACGTCAAACCCGTACAACCTGGTTAACTCGACCAACCAAGGCTCGAGCTGGTGGATGATCAGCGCCTACAACTCCGGCTACTCGTCTGCTGCAGCCGAGACGCGAGGCGCCTTGGACAACGGTAACGATTACTTCAAGTTGTACGCTGTGGCCGGCAGCAAGTGCACCAGTACAGTGGCAGGGGTCTGCGGACCTGGAAACCAGACGCCAGAGCCGTCAGCACTTGTATTGATGGGTGCCGGTGTCTTGGGCATGATCGGGGTGCGGCGGCGTCAGCGCAATCCCGCGACGGTCGTGGTCTGAGTCAATTCAGCCCAAACCAAAAAGCCGGTGTCAACCGGCTTTTTGCTTTGGCGAGCTGTCTGTTCGCCGTTGGCCGATAGGCGGCGAAGCTATTTCAGGCTCTTGAGCAACCGGGCTGCGTCGGCCGACCCATCGAATTGCCGGCCCGACTTGAGGGCAGCTTCGAGTTCCTCGCGCGCCTCGCTGGCGCGCCCGGTCTTTTCCAGTGCCGCCGCCAGGTGGTAGCGAATCTCCGGGCTTTCCGGTTGACGCAGCCGCGCGTCACGCAGGAACTGCAGCGAACGGTCGTACTGGCCGTTGAGGAACAACGCCCAGCCCAGCGTGTCTATCACAAAGGCGTTGCCCGGGCTGCGCGCCAACGCCAGTTCCGCTGTCTTGATCGCGGCCGGGTCCTTCAGATGAACCTGAACATTGGCCAGGTTGTTGAGCACCTCGGCGTCGTTTGGGTCAATCTTGAGCGCCGCCTCATAGCTGGATTTGGCTGCAGGCCAATTGCCGGTGCGCGCATAGGAATTGGAAACCGCCTTGCGAATTGCCATGTCGCGTGGCGCATTCTTGAGCCATGACTCAGCCAAGGTAATTGCTGACTTTCCGCCATCGACCGGCGCAAGTGCCTGGAACAGTCGCTGCACGGTCAGCGACGATGGCTGAACCTGATGCGCCTTGCGAAACAACTCGATGGCTGCAGCGGACTGTCCCTTGGCCAACGCCACTTCGCCAAGCAAGCCAAAGCCGACCGCCATTTTGGGGTGCTTGACGCTCAGTTCACGGGCGCGCTTTTCAGCATTGGCCAGGTCCTTCTGGCGCAGGTCAACCTCGGCCATCATCGCTATTGCCGGAACGAAATCCGGCGCGCTGGCCAGCGCCTTGTCCAGACTGTATGCAGCACCTGTCATATTGTTTGCGGCAATCTGCAAGCCGGCAATTTCAACCTGCAACCCGGGTTTGTACTCGGCAAACCGCGTTGCCCCCGTGAGGGTCGACCGGGCGCCGAACGGATCACCGCTGGCGAGTTGGGCCCGTGCCAACGCCAACAATGTCTGCAGGTCTTCTGGCGCCTTGCCCGACGCAACTTTGGCAGCTTCGAGCGCCGGCGCGGTACGGCCGTTGCGCAGATGAAAGTCCACAAGTGTCTTTCCCCATCGCAAGTCCTTCGGACCAGCCACGGTGCGGGCCTTTTCGAGCCATCGCTGGGCGTCCGCCATCTGGCCCCTGGCCTCGGCGACGGCTGACATCTGCTCCATCGCTTCAGTGTTCTTCTCGTCGGTCTTCAGCAACTGTTCCAGTCGGGCCACCGCGGCGTCGTAGGACTTGAGCCCGATTTCGAGACGCGCCAGGTTCACTATCGCCTGCCCCATGGATGGTGCGATCTGGACCGCCTTTTCGAAGGCCGTGCGGGCACCCTTGATGTTGCCCGCCTGTCCGTAAGCCAGGCCGAGCAGGTTCTGGAAGCTCGGATTGGCCGGATCGCCTTTGGCCAGCGCCTCGGCGACCGGGATCGCCTTGGCCGCGTTGGTACTGCGCAAATAGATCTGAATCAGCGAAACGGCTGCCTGGATCTGGCCCGGGTCCTTCTTGAACGCGGTCTCGAACTCCTTGATCGCGTCACCCGACTGCCCTCCTCCCAGCAGGCTCAGGCCCAATGCGGTGCGGTAGTTGGCACTGTCCTGCGCCCGCAGCGCGTCCTGCATCAAGGCAGTCGCCTTGGCATGGCGGCCCAAGGACATATAGGCGGTCGCCAGCAGGATCATTGCCTGGCCGTCTCCCCGCTGTACTTTCAGGTAGTTCTCCAGCATGCCGGCGGCCAGGCCCGGATTGCCCTCCGCCTGATAAAGGCGTGCCAGCAGCTTGGTCGCAGGGGTAGCGCTTTGTACGCGCTGGAACGCTTCCAGGTACTGCTTGGCCTTTTCAGGCTGGTTCAGCCCGAAGTGCGCCAGCCCATTGAGCATCAACAACTGCGGGCGGTAGCGGATGAAGTTGAGGGGAACCGGATCGAGCAGCTCGGTTACCTCCTTCAACGCCGCGTCCGTAGCAGCCTTGTCGCCCTTGCGCTCCGCCAGCAGGGCCTTCAAGTAGGCACCACGCGGTTCACGCGGCGTCAGCCTTCGCAACTCGGCAACGTCAATTGCGGCATCGTCAAAGCGACTGGTGTCCATGTAGATGCCGATGCGTGCGACACGTGCCTCGACCATCTCTGGCTGCGCCTTGAGCACCCGGTCATAGGCGGCCAATGCGCCCTTCAGGTCGCCCTGAACGTGCTGAATCGAGCCTCTGTGGTAATACACCTCCGCAAGGTCCGGCGCCAGCGCGATCGCGCGATCGGCCGCGATGGCAGCCTCGCGCATTTGGCCACTGCGAATACGGATCGGCACTTCGAACAGCCAGGCCTGTGCCGAGCGCGGGTCTATTGCGCGCGCCTCGTCGATTGCACGCAGCGCGTTGCGCGGGTCGCCAAGATCGGCATAGGCCGAAGCGCGCATCAGCTGCATCTGCAGCTTCGTCGCTGGCGGCAGCCCCTCCAACAAGAAGGTTTTATCTTCGAGGACCTGCCGATGCTTGCCTTGTGCCAGGTAGGCACTGCCCAGCGGCAGAACGACCTCAGTGCGGTTCACACCCAAGCGCAGGGCTTCCTGGTACGCTGCCTCGGCGGCGGTGACCTCGCCGTTCTGCATGAGCGCCTTGCCCAGCAACAGGTGCACCGGCAATTTTGCCGGATTGACCTGCAATGCGTTCTTCAGCTGGATGATGGCGCCCGTGTAGTCCTTTTTTTCGTAGCGGACCAGCGCGTCCTCGTAGAAAGCGCCCGCCTTGTCCTGTGCCGGCGCGCCACCACCCAGGCTCGCCAACGCGACACCCAACAAAAGTGGCAGGGCGCGCTGTCGCAAGGTGCGTGGCAAGCGGTGCAAATTCATCTGTGGCGTCAAATGAGAGCCTGTGAAGACGCCAATCGTAGCCTATCAGGCCTGTCGCACGCCCGATACGGAGTCTCGCGACGTGCGCCGCGGCACCGGCCTTTGCCGGGCCTGCAGCGCGGTGTTTAGCGCTGGCTCGGAAAGCTGAACGTGACGCCCTCGCGCACCCCAGCCGAAGGCCAGCGCTGCGTAATCGTCTTGCGCTTCGTATAAAAGCGCACCGCGTCCGGCCCGTACGCACTCAAGTCGCCGAACAGGGAGCGCTTCCAGCCTCCGAACGAGTGGTAGGACACCGGCACGGGCAGCGGCACGTTGACGCCCACCATGCCCACCAGGATGTTGTCGGTGAAGTAGCGCGCGGCCTCGCCGTCGCGCGTGAAGATGCAGGTGCCGTT
>JANNDB010000560.1:0-5641 GCA_031387285.1 Betaproteobacteria bacterium
CGACGGAACACCGCTGCAAAGCGTGGCCAAGGGCGCGGTCGACCTGGGCAAGCTGCAGGACGAAACCGAAAAGAAGGCCGCCGAGGAAGCCGCCGAGGCCTTCAAGCCGCTGCTGGCCAAGCTCAAGGAAGCCCTGAAGGACAAGGCCGAGGACGTGCGCGTGACCACCCGCCTGGTGGACAGTCCGGCCTGCCTGGTGGTGCAGGACCACGGCATGAGCACCCAGCTCGCCCGCATGCTAAAGCAGGCCGGCCAGAGCGCGCCGGAGGTGAAGCCGGTGCTCGAAGTCAACGCCGAACACGCCCTCGTAAAGAAGCTCGATGGCTCGGTGCACTTCAACGACCTCGCGCACATCCTGTTTGACCAGGCCCTGCTGGCCGAGGGCGGCCTGCCGGACGACCCGGCGGCCTACGTGCGCCGCGTCAACGCGCTATTGGTGTAGACCCGCTCCAACTCGCTGGCCACACCGTCTCGGCCGGCGACGCCTGCACAAAAGGGGTTGGTTGGAAGCTGCGCCGGACGTCAATACACACGTCCGGCCCCCTGCTTCGGGCGGGCTGCACATCCGGTCCCGTCAGAGGCTTGGGGAAGTAGCAACCAGTTGGGACCCGAAAACCTGGTCATTATGTGCCGCATCGCACAGACCAAGCGCGGCGCCCAGCCTATTCTGGTATCTCCTTCAGGTTGGGTTGGCGTGTTTCATGACAGGCGGTCCGGTTCTGGTGGCGTGGTAACGACCGATTCACCTTCCAGATAGGGGGCTCACTATGAAAAAATTTGCAAAAATGGCCGTGGTTGCAGCGATTGCGAGCGCGGCGGCGATGGCGCAAGCTGCGCCAATCTTGATTGACGACTTCTCGTTTGACCAAACGTTTCTGTTGGATTCCGGGTCCGTAGATGCAGTGGGCATTTCGAGCCAGGTCTGCGGCTCTGGCATTATTGGCGGATGTCGAGATCTATATGTTCAGAAGACAGCCGGGACCAACTCCAAAGTAGCATCGATAGGCGTGGAAAACGGGGAACTTTCGTTCGACTCTGGTAGCGCAGCGTCTGGATTTGGCATCGTCCGATGGGACGGCGCTCATTTCGACAGCTTTGCCTCGATTGACTATGTCGGCCTTGGTGGCGTTGATTTTGCCGCGGTAAGCATCGGATTCTTCCTGCAGGTTACTAGCGCTGACCTTGGGTTCCCATTCACCCTGAACGCCTACACCAATGCGGGAAATTCGTCATCCCTGACCCTGTTCTCGGGAGGTCCTGGCGACTATTTCATTCCGTTCGCAGCTTTTGCCTTTGGTGTTCAGACCGGTGGAGGAGCTGACTTCAGCAACATCGGGGCACTGGAAGCCATCATCAATACTGGCGGTTCAACTGAATCGGTCGACCTGACGATTCAGTTAGTTCAGTCAGTGCCGGAGCCGGGAACCCTGGCTCTCGCAGGTTTGGGTCTGCTCGGTTTTGGCGCGGTTCGTCGCCGCAAACAAAATTAATGCAGCGGGTTGTTCCGGGCGAATTGCACATGCTCGATCAACCCTTCGCAAGCATCCTCCAGCAGGTCGAGCACGTGTTCGAAATCCTTTAGCTCGCCACGGTACGGGTCGGCCACGATGGCGGCCTGCGCGAAGTCGGCGCCCTGCAGGTAACGCGCGCGCAGGTCCTACAGGTCGTACCCGCGTTGTGCCGCGCAAATATACCGAGCGCAGCAGAGTCAAGCTGCAACGTCCCGGAGCATGATGTGGCAGCAGCCGCCGCCGCGCTGCGCGCTCCAGGTCTCGTTGCGGAACGCCACCCCAGCCGCCTCGAACAGGCCCTTGTCGAAAGCCCCCGCGATGCGGCACAGGGTGGCGGTGGTGGCCGCGTCCAGCCCGGCTTCGTTCCAGGCATCCTTGAGCGGGCAGCGCCGGACCCGGAAGTCGATGCCATCGGCGCGGCGCTGCACCTCGGTCGGGTACATGCGACCCTGGTCCGGGCTGACCGCGAGGAACGCTTCGCCCACGGCCAGAGCGCCCGGCCCCTTGGACTTGAAGAAGGCGCCGACCTCGCGGCCACGCTTCTCGATGATGCGCTCCATCAGTGCCACGCCGCGCTGCTCGCCGAGCTCGGCCACCAGTTCGGCGTGCATAAGCCGGTACAGGTCGGCGCGGTTGCGAAAACTCGATTCCAGCTCCTGTCGCAGCAGGTCCTCGACAGCACTCATGCGAAAGCCTCCAGCCCACGGGCTACGGTTTTGAATTGGATGCGAATGTCCATGAAGCTCATGCCGGTGCCCCTGCGGGCCGCCCGGCGGTGCGGCCCAGGCGCGGCGCGGCCGCCAGCAGGGCCCGCGTCACGGCGTGTTGCGGATGCGCGATGACTTCATCGGTCGGACCGGTCTCGACGATCAGGCCGTCGGCCATCACGGCCACACGATCGGCCAGCGCGCGCACGACAGCCAGGTCATGGCTGATGAACAGGCAGGCTATGCCGGTGTCGCGCTGGATCGCGCGCAGCAGGTCCAGGATCTGCGCGCGCACCGACACGTCGAGCGAGGACACGGGTTCGTCGAGCACCAGCAGGGCCGGCCGGGTGGCCAGCGCGCGCGCGATGTTCACGCGCTGGCGCTGGCCGCCGGACACTTCGTGCGGGCGCCGCCGCGCCAGCGCCGGGTCCAGGCCGACGCGGCTGAGCAGTTGCGCGACGGCCGGGGTGTCGCTTGGCAGGCCGTGCAGGCGCAGGGGGTCGGCCAGCAGGCGCCCGATGCTGGCACGTGGATTCAAGGCCCCGAGCGGATCCTGGAACACCATCTGGAAGCGCTGGCGCGCCAGCCGCAAGCGCTCGCCGCGCAAGGCCAGCAAATCGGTCCCCTCGAATTGCACGCCGCCCGCGTCGGCTTCGATGAGCCGCATCACGATGCGCGCCAGCGTGGTCTTGCCCGCGCCAGAGCCGCCCACCAGCGCGAGCGTCTCCCCGGCGCGCAACTCGATGCCCACACCGTGCAACACCGTGTTGCGCGACGCGCCGCGGCCGAGCGCCTTGACCAGGTCGTGCACTTCGAGCAGCGGCGCGCGGCCGGTCGGCGCGGGGCGCGACGGCACCGGGCGGTCCAGGTCGAGCGACGCGGCGATCAGGCCCTGCGTGTAGGCGTGGAGCGGGCGCTGCACGATATCGTCCATGTTCGCGGTCTCGACCACCTCGCCATGGCGCATGACCACGCCCTGCTGCGCGATGGATCGTGCCAGCGCGATGTCGTGGGTCACCAGCAGCAGGGCCATGCCGGTGTCGCGCACCAGCGCATCGATCAGCGCCATGATCTGCGCCTGCACCACGGTGTCGAGCGCGGTGGTGGGCTCGTCGGCGATCAGCAGCCTGGGGCCGGCGGCGATCGCCATCGCAATGGCCACTCGCTGGCGCTGGCCACCCGACAGCTCGTGCGGAAACGCCTTCAGACGCTCGCGCGCCGAGGCAATACCCACGCGCTCCAGCAGATCGAGAGCATGGCTCTCTGCACTCTCCCGGTCGTGCCCGAGATGGGCAATGCCGACTTCGGCAATCTGTTCGCCGATGGTCAGCACCGGGTTCAGGCTGGACATCGGATCCTGGAACACCACACCGATGTCGCGGCCAAGGATAGGCGGCGCACTCAAGGCCGGCCATCGCACCGAGCCGCGCTGGCGCGCGTTGTCGGGAAGCAGCCCGGCAATCGCCATCATGCTGACGGTCTTGCCACAGCCGCTCTCGCCCAGCAAGGCCAGGCGCGCGCCGGGCTGGAGCACGAAGTCGACGTCGCGCACCGCCTGCACGGTCTGACCGGCGTCCAGGAAGTCCACCGCCAGGTGCTCGACCTGCAGCAGCGGGCTCACAGGCCAGGCTCCGCGCAAAGCGCTGCGGTGCACTCCACCTTCACGCGGCTATCCGCTTTCCGGCCAGCGCCTCGTTGATGCCTTCGCCGACCAGGTTCACGGCGAGCACGGTGACGACGATCGCAATGCCCGGAATCGCCGACAGGAACGGTGCGGTGCGCAACACGGCGCGTCCCTCGGCGATCATCTGGCCCCAGGTGATGCGGTTCGGATCGACCAGCCCGAGAAACGACAGTGCCGCTTCGACCAGGATGGCTGCCGCCACCACCACCGACGCCAGTGTGATGACGGGCGGCAAGGCGTTTGGCAGCACCTCGCGAAAAGCAATTTGCAGCGGCCGCATGCCCAGCACCCGGTAGGCATCGACAAAGTCGCGGTTGCGCAGGCTCAGGATCTCGGCGCGCACCACGCGGGCCGAGCCAGTCCACGAACTCAGTGTGATGGCGAGCACCACGCTGCCGAGCGCCGGCCCCATGACGCTGACCAGCGCCAGCGCCAGGATGAAGCCGGGCACGGCCTGGAATGCCTCGGTCAAGCGCATCAGCGCCTCATCGATGCGCCCACCCATGAAGCCTGCCACGGTGCCTATCGCCGTACCCAGGCACAAGGCGCCCGCTGCTGCTGCTGCCGCAACAATCAGCGTGGCGCTCGCACCGTGCAGCAAGGCGGCCAGCACGTTGCGCCCGAGACGGTCGGTGCCCAGCGGAAAAGCCGCATCGGTGAAGGGCTTGAGCAGGGACGGCCCGGCCATCGCCTGCGGGTCCCCCGGCGCCAGCCAGGGCGCCAGCAGTGCCGCCAGAATGATGGGGACCAGCAGCAGCAGACCCACCAGGCCTTCGCGGGAGTGCCGGAAACGGCGCAAGGTTTCCAGCACCGTCCTACCCTACGGAGACGCGCGGGTCGAGCTTGGCATACGCCAGATCGACCAGCAGATTGACGAGTATCACCAGCAGCGTGCCGGCCAGGATGATGCCTAGCAGCAGCGGAACGTCGCGCTGCTTGACCGCCTCGAAGGCGAGCCGTCCGAGCCCCGGAATGGCGAACACACTCTCCACCACCACGCTCCCGCCCAGCATCGCCGCGGCCTGCAGGCCGAGCATGGTGACGACCGGCAGCAGCGCATTGCGCGCCACGTGGCGCCAGACAATGCGCGAACGCGGCAGGCCCTTGGCACGCGCGGTGCGCACGTAGTCGCTGCGCCAGGCCTCCACCATGCCGGCGCGCATCAAACGCAGGTACAGGCCGAGGTAGACCAGACCCAGGGAACAGGCCGGCAGGGTCAGGTGCCACGCAATATCCAGCACGTGGGCCACGCCACCCAGTGGCTCGCCGATACGGGCTATGCCACCAAGCGGAAACCAGCTGAGCTTCACGGCAAAGCCCACGATCAGCATCAGGCCCAGCCAGAACCCAGGCATGGCATACAGGCCAAGCGACAGCAGTGACAACACACGGTCACGCAGCGAACGCGGGCGCGCGCCCGCAACCACGCCGAGCAGGGTTCCCGCGGAAAAAGATAAAGAGATAGCCGCCGACATGAGCAGCAGCGTATTGCCCATGCGGTCCAGCACGACTTCCCGCACCGGGCGGGAGAATGCCACTGACCAGCCCAGGTCGAGTGTCAGAAGGGACAGGAGGTAGGCACCCAGCCGCGCGCCAAAGGAGCGATCCAGCCCCCACTGCTGTCGCAACTGCGCCACCAGACCGGCGTCACCGCCGCTGCCCGAAAGATAGGCGTCGACCGCGTCACCGGGCGCCATTTCCAGCAGGCAATACAGGCCCACCGCCACGATGGCCAGCAC
>JANNDB010000561.1:0-4339 GCA_031387285.1 Betaproteobacteria bacterium
TGTCCGCCTTGAGCATGCCGAGCAGGGTCCGGATGTCATCACGCGACCAGCCGTTGGAGCCGATGATGTTGAGCTCAAACGTCCAGATATACCGGATGTCTTCCTTGGGGTCGAAGCCGGCAGTGGCGCCACAGGTCAGCATCCGGCCGTCGCGGCGCAATACCCGCAGGCCGCGCGTCCAGGTATCCCCGCCCGTGAAGTTGACCACCATGTCGACGCCACCTCCAGGCCCTTTGCGCGTCGTGGCGCGGCCGAACTGGCGGTGGCACTCTGCGACCCAGTCCTGTGTCGTGTAGTTGATGACGATGTCGGCGCCGCACGCGCGCAGGTAGTTCAGCTTGTCGTCGGTAGAGGCGCAGGCCACCACGGTTGCCCCTGCCTGTTTGGCGAGTTGCACGCAGCAGGTTCCGACGCCACCGGAGGCCCCGAGGATCAGCACGGTCTCTCCGGCCTGGATGCGACCGCGCCCGACCATCATGCGGTGCGCCGTGCCATAGGCGACCGGCAGCGCCGCGGCGCTGGCGAAGTCGATGGCTGGGTCAAGCTTGATCAGCATGTGCGCTGGCAGGCGCACGAACTCGCCGAGTCCGCCGTCGAAGGTCTCGCCCATGAAGCCGCCCTGGACGCGGTTGGTCGGATCAACGAGCACCCGGTCACCCGGGCGCAAGCCGGTCACCTCGTGTCCCACTTCGACCACCTCGCCGGCGGCGTCGTTGCCTACTACCAGCGGCAGCTTCAATGTGATGCCGGGCATGCCGCGCCGGGTGAACACGTCGTGGTAATTCAGAGCACAGGCCCGCGTGCGTAGCACCACGTCGCCCGGCCCGCAGACCGGGTCCGGGTAGTGGGTCTCGTAGACCAGTTGCTCGAGCCCGCCGTGCTGGCGCAGGACAATGGCGCGCATGTCAGGTGTGGCTGCCGGGACGGCGCACGCTCGCGATGTCCCGTGCCTGCGCGGCCATGCGATTGCGGTCGGGCTTGTTGGTGGCAGCCAGCACGATCTCGTCGCAAAATTCCACGAGCCGCGGGTGCGCATAGGCCGGGCCATTGGCCAGGGTGAAGTCCTTGATGTCTGCCTCGCTCACGTTGGAGCCGGGTTGGCGCACCACGAAGGCAAAGGGCAGCATGCCCTTGACCTCGTCGGGCACCGGAACTACGGTGGCCTGGTGCACGCCAGGAACGCGCTCGATCAGGCGCTCCACTTCACCGGGCCAGACGTTTTCGCCGCCTACCACGAACATGTCGTCGGCGCGGCCGACAAAATAGAAAAAGCCGTTTGCGTCACGCCGCATGATGTCCCCGGAGCGGTACCAGCCGTCCTGCACCACCTCGGCGGTTTTCTGTGGCAGCTTGTGATAACCCTCCATGCGCATCGGGCTCTTCATATAGAGCACACCTTCTTCGGCATTCGGTCCTTCGCGCAGCTCGCTCAGTGCGCCAGGCAGCGGGTAGCCGAGCGACGTGGCCGGTCGCGGTATGCCGTCCGGATGCGGACCGAACGGGGAAGGCCCGGCTTCGGTCGTGCCATAACTGTTGTTGATAAGCGCGGCCGGGAACAACGCCTGCACCTTGTCGACCAGCGCCTGCGTGAGCGGTGCCGATCCCATCGTCACGTGGGTCACCGACGAGAAATCCAGACCGCCCAATAGCGCTTTCTCCTTCGCCACCAGTGCCAGCATGGTCGGCACCGAGGTGAGCCAGGTCACCCGGAAGTGTTCCAGCGCCCGGGCGTAGTGCTGCGCCGAAAAGGCCGGCAGCAGCACGATGCTGCCCCCGCAGGCGAGCGCACCTTTCACGCTGATGGTGGCGTTCATGTGGAACATCGGCGCTGCAACGATGTAGCGGTGCTGCGAGCGCACGCCATAGGTGGCGGCCGACGTTTCCAGCGACCAGCGCTGCGAGGCATGGGACAACAGCACCCCCTTGGGCTTGCCGGTGGAGCCCGAGGTGTAGAGGATCATGGCGAGCTCACGATCAACCGGCGATACGGTCTCGAACGGCCCGGGGTCGCGCAATGCCGCGTAGCCCGTTGGGTCGTCGAAGCTGATGCCGGCCAGTCCTGGCGGGCAGAAGACAGCGCGCTCGGCGTCATGGAGCATCACGCTCAAGCCGGCATCGGCGACGATGTAGTCGACGGTATCGCGTGCCAGCTTGAACGAAATCGGCACCGCCACCAGGCCGGCTCGCATGGTGCCGAAATACGCGCTCAGCAATTCAATCCGGTTCAGCGAAAGGATGCCGACACGGTCGCCACGGCGCAGGCCCCTGGCCAGCAAGCCACGCGCTACCGCATCACATTCGGCGTCCAGCGCGGCATAACTCCACTCGCGCGGCTCCTCCCAGTTGCGCAGATCGATGACCGCTGTCTTGTGTGGATCCGCCGATGCGTCGAAGCATCGGCCGAGGTTGGGATGGAGGGGCATGGTCGCTAGAATTCCTCGCACTGCGAATCGACAGACATGAAGTTCATGGTATTTTGTTCGCAGCGGGCCGTCAATCGACACGGGCTGATTGGCCGTGGTCTGGTTTTATCCATTACATCCCAGGAGACAGTATGAAGTTGGCGATTCTTGTGCTGGCATTGGCAGCGGGCAGCGTTTCTGCGCAAACGCTCAAGGGCATCAAGCTCGACGTGGCGCAAACCCAGGTAGGGCAGGCCGTTACGGCCACCGTCGACCTGGATTCTCCGACCGCGCCCAACTGCGGCTTGCGTGTGCGCTGGGGCGATGGCGCGGTGACCGAGCGTCGTATCAACAGTGCCGCCGAGGTGCCGTTCAAGACCGCCCATACCTATGCCAAGCCCGGTGACTACACCGTGGTGGCCGATCCCGGCAAGGTGAGCGGCAGTCTGGGCTGCGTCGGCAAGAAGGCCAGCGCCTTGGTCAAGGTGGTTGCGCCACCGCCACCGCCGCCACCACCGAAGCCCGCCGGTGCGGCTTCCGCGCCGATGGCGGCCGCCGGCCCGTCCTGCCCGGATGGATGGAGACTCGATGCCAAGTCGGTCAACAAGAAGACGGGTGCCTACACCTGTACCGCAAAGGCCGGTACGCCGGTTCCGGAGAAGCGGCCGGTCTGCCCGGGTGACCTGAGCTATACGGAAAACAGCAAGAAGGGCATGCTGGGCTGCAAGGCCTGATCGGCCGATTGCCCCGCTGCGCTGGCGCCCACTGCGCCAGCGTTCTCAGGCGGCCGCAGCTGCGACGGGCGCGCCCGGGCAGATGGCCGTCAGCGCCTCGAGCGGGCTGCCGTCCACAAACGTGACCAATTCGCCGGGCCGCAGGCGCGTCCAGGTTTCGTTGGTGGTCAGCGGCTCGGTGACGACGATGGCCAGCCGGTCGTCCGGTCCGTTGAGTTCAGCCAGATCCACCTTCACATCTTCATCGCGCAGGTGGACTTCCGAAAACGGATGCTGCCGCACCAGGTAATGCAGGTTGGTGCTGGCGTGGGTCCACAGGGCCTGGCCGTTGCTGAGCAGGAAGTTGAAGGTGCCGTGGCGTGAGATGCGCGGGACGAGTTCACGCAGTGTCAAGGTCAGCTCCGCCACGCTGGGTACGCCGGCGTGCGATTTGGCAAGTTCCTGCAGCAGCCAGCAAAAAGCCAGTTCGCTGTCGGTGTCGCCCACGGGTTTGAAGCTGCCGTGCAGCGAAGGCGCGAAATCCTTCAGGTCGCCGTTGTGGGCGAACACCCAATAACGACCCCATAGTTCGCGCACAAAGGGGTGGCTGTTTTCCAGGGTGACCTGGCCCACAGTGGCCTTGCGCACATGGGCCACCACGTTGTGGCTCTTGATCGGGAAGCTGCGCAACATCTTCGCAATGGGCGAGGTGGAGGCGCTTTCCTTGTCGACGAAATAACGGATGCCTTTGCCCGGACGGCTGCCTTCGCTCTCGAAGAATGCCATGCCCCAGCCGTCGGCGTGGTGGTCAGTGCAGCCACCGCGCTGCGAAAAGCCGGTGAAGCTCAGGGTCAGACTCGCCGGGAGCCGGCTGTTCATTCCAAGCAGTTGGCACATGCTGGCATTATCCCTTCGCGTTCCATGCTGGCAAGCAAGCCGCGCGTCATGGTTGTGGTTTTTCGGGCATTGGTTCACGCAATTGCCACGCGGCGATCAGGGCCAGAAGGCACAAGGTAGACAGCATCAGGAAGGATTCGTTGAAGGCCACCAGTCGTGCCGGACTGCTCTCCAGCCGTGCAAGGTCATCCCCATGCGCCGAGAGCCTCCATTGCAGGACGATGCCACACAGGCTCACGCCGGTGGCGCCGCCCAGGGTGCGCGCAAAGCTGATGGCGCTGGCGCCTTGTGCGATCAACTCCGGGTGCAGGCTGCGCATGGCGCCCA
>JANNDB010000563.1:0-8120 GCA_031387285.1 Betaproteobacteria bacterium
GCGGCGCTGCGCTTCGTCGCGTTCCTGCGCTCCGGCCCGGCCCAGGAGGCATTGCAGACCAGCATGTGGATGAATCCCGCCGAGCCGGCCACCATACGCGCCGAGGCGATGCGTCACGCACCCGAACCGGCCAGCTTTGACGCCGTGGCCAGCGACACCATCGCGGCCAGGGGCGCGGAGTGGGTGCTGCGCTGGACCAGCACGGTACTGAAGTAGGCATGCCGCGCGCGGGCAGCGCCAACGGGGCCGCGCGCGCGCGTGCCGCTGGGCTGCTGCTCGCGCTACTGCCTCTGGTATTCCTGCTGGTGATGGTGGTGGCGCCGCTGCTGCGGCTGGGCATGGAAGCGTTTGCAACCGCGCCCGCCGCGGGTGCCACACCGTTCTGGCAGGACGCCTACCTGCAATGGCGCGTTGGCTGGACCTTGCTGCAGGCGGCGCTCACCTGTGTACTGGCGTTGCTGCTGGGGCTGCCGCTGGCCTGGGTGCTGGCGCGTTTTGATTTTGCCGGCCGCACGCTGGTGTTGCGGCTGTTGATGTTGCCCTTTGTGGTGCCCACCCTGGTAGCGGCGATGGGCGTGCTGGCCCTTTGGGGGCCACGCGGGAGCCTCGCCGTGCTGCTCGGCTGGAACCTGCAGGACACGCCTTGGCTGCTGCTGTATGGCAACCTGTTCTTCAATCTGTGCCTGGTGCTGCGCGCCGGAGTCGAGGCGCTGGAGCGCGTCAGCGCGGCGCGGGTGGCAGCCGCGCGTTCACTTGGCGCCACGCCCTGGCGGGCGTTCTGGCGTGTGGAGTGGCCGGCGCTGCGCCCGGGCCTGCTTGCGGCGCTGTGCCTGGTTTTCCTCTATTGCTTCTCCGGTTTCGGCCTGGCCCTGATACTGGGCGGGCAGCACTACGCCACCGTCGAGGTGGAGATTTACACCCTGGTGGCCCATGAATTGCGCCTGGCTCCGGCCGGCGCGCTGGCCTTGGGCATGCTGCTGCTGACGGGTGGCGTTGCGGTGTTGTATGCCGCGCTCGAACGGCGCCTGGCCACGCCCGGGCGCTCGGATGGCATCGCGCGGTGCCGCCCGCAGGGTGGTTGGCAGTGGGCGGCGCTGGTATTGGCACTGACGCTGTTGCTGTTGGTGTGTGCCGCGCCGCTGCTGGCCATCCTGCTGCAGGTGCTGCGGGCCGCCGGATCGGTGGGCGAGGTGCTGCGTGATGAAGAGGTGCACCTGGCCTTGTGGAATACCCTGCGCTTCAGCCTCGTCGCCGTGTTGCTGGCCACCGGCCTGGGCCTGGCCCATGCGGTGCTGGCGCGCCGCTCGGCCGTTTTGCGCGCGGCCGCCTTCCTGCCCTTTGTCGTGTCGCCCGTCACGGTGGCCTTTGGCTTGCTGTTGCTCTACCCACAGTGGAGCGCCAGCCTGCCTTTGCTGTTGGCGGCCTATGCCTTGATGGCCTACCCGTTTATCGCCAATGGTCTGGGCGCGGCGCTGGACGACCAACCGGCGCATCTGGCCTTGGCCGCCCGCTCGCTCGGGGCATCACCGCGGCGCGTGTTCTGGCGCGTGACGCTGCCCATGGCCCTCCCGGCCCTGCGCCGTGGCATGGCGTTTGCGGCGGCCACCGCCATGGGGGAGTTCGCCGTGACCTTGTTCCTGTCACGCCCCGAGTGGACCACCTTGACGACTTTGATCTACCAGCGCCTGGGCCGCCCTGGCGGGGGCAACCGCGACAGTGCCCTCGTACTCGCCGCCTTGCTGATGCTGCTGGCGCTCGCTGTGTTCGCCCTGCTGGACGCGCGCCCACGCGACGCGCGCAAAGCGGCGGCGCGCGCGGAGGTGGCCCATGCTTGAACTGCGCGGCGTTCACAAATCCTTCGCCGATACCGATGGTGGGCGCTGGTGCCTGGCCGATGGGCTGGATCTGGACCTGGCGCCGGGCGAGGTGCTGGCCATCCTCGGACCGTCGGGCAGCGGCAAGAGCACCTTGCTCAAGATGATCGCCGGGCTGGAGCGGGCCGACGCAGGCACGATGCGATTTGCCGGAGCCGACCTGGCCGGCGTGCCGCCTGAGCGGCGCGGCTTTGCCCTGATGTTCCAGGATTTCGCGCTGTTCCCGCATCTGGACGTGCTGGACAACGTGGCCTTTGGCCTGGTGGAGCAACGCCAGCCACGCGCCGAGGCGCGCCGGCGCGCACTGGAGATGCTGGCCGTCTTCGGCCTGCAATCGCATGCCCGCCAGCGCGTCTGGAAGCTGTCGGGCGGTGAGCAGCAGCGAGTGGCGCTGGCGCGGGCGCTTATCACCGGCCCGCGCCTGTTGCTGCTCGACGAGCCGTTCTCGGCGCTCGATGCGCAACTGCGCGAGCGCCTGCGGGGCGAATTCGCGCAGCGCATTGCCAGCGCCGGCATCAGCACGATACTGGTCACCCACGATGAGGCGGAAGCACGGGCCATGGCGGCGCGCGGGCTGCGCCTCGTTGCCGGGCGTCTGCAAGCGGTTTGGTAGGTCCCCGCGGCTGCTATCCTGAGGCCGGATGTCCGGCAACCGCTTTTCCGATCTGACCGCACAGCGCGATTTCATGCGGCTGTGGACGGCGCGGCTGTTCGGCACTGCTGGCGCGCAGATGCTGATGGTCGCCATTGGCTGGCAGATGTACGACCTGACCGGCAGCGCCTGGGATCTGGGCCTGGTGGGCCTCTACCAGTTTGTTCCGGCGCTGTTGTTCACGCTGGTGGCGGGGCATGTGGCCGACCGCGTCCATCGCGGCCGCATCATCGCCAGCTGCATCTGCACACAGGCCCTGGTGGCCACCGTACTGGTGCTGGCAACACAGGGTGTCGGCGCCAGCGGCCCCTGGGTTTCGCGCAGCATGCTGCTGGGCATTTCAGTCGTGCTCGGGCTGACCCGGGCATTCCAGATGCCGGCGCATCAGGCGCTGACGCCGACGCTGCTGCCTTCGGCGCTGCTGGCACGAGGACTCGCCTTCAGTTCTGCCGGCTCGCAGACTGCCATCATCGGTGGCCCGGCGCTGGGCGGTGCCTTGTTCATCTTTGGCGCCAGCGCGGTGTACGCCACCTGCGCGGCGATATTCGCCATTGCCTGTCTGTTGATCCTGCGGCTGCGCTACCTGCATGTGCCGCCTCCGGCCGAACGCGCCACGCTGCGGACCCTGTTGGCCGGCGTGGCGTTTGTGTGGGAGCGCAAGATTCTGCTCGGCGCGGTGTCACTCGACCTGTTTGCCGTGTTGCTGGGTGGCGCCACAGCGCTGCTGCCCATGTTCGCGCGCGACATCCTGCATGTGGGCCCGAGCGGCCTGGGGCTGCTGCGCGGTGCACCGGCAATTGGCGCCTTGTGCATGTCGGCGGCCTTGACGCGCTGGCCGTTGCGCCGCCGGGTGGGGCGCACCTTGATGGTCTCGGTGGCGCTGTTTGGCCTGTGCATGGTGGTGTTCGGGCTCTCGGGCAGTTTCTGGTTGTCCATGCTGGCGCTGGCGCTCTCGGGCGCGGCAGACACCGTGAGCGTGGTGGTGCGCCAGACGCTGGTGCAGATCGAAACGCCCAACGCCATGCGTGGCCGCGTGAGTGCCGTGAACTCGGTCTTTATTGGCGCCAGCAACCAGCTTGGTGAGTTCGAGTCGGGCGTCACGGCGGAGTGGTTCGGTCCGGTGCGCTCGGTGGTGCTGGGGGGGCTGGGCACGGTGGCAATTGCGCTGGCGTGGGTGCGGTTGTTTCCGTCGCTGGCACGGCGGGATACATTGCGGCTGGAGAGCCCTGAGCCTGTCAACGACGGCGCGAAGCCCTCCTAAAGCGCCGCACTGAGCTCGAGTTGCTTGAGCCGCCGCGCCAGCCGTTCCAAAAATTGTTTCGTCACATGAGACAGATTGCGCTGCGCGGTGACTATGATGCCGACTTCGATGGCGTTCACGGCGCGGTTTTCCAGCGGCCGCCAGACCACCTCGCCGCTGGCGATTTCATTGACAAAACCGATGCGCGAGAAGAACGAGATGCCGCGCCCGGCCATGATCATGCGTTTGGCCATCATGGTCGAGTTGCAGGAGATGGAGGGCACAAGGTCGTCCCAGAAGCGCGAGAACTCGCTTTGCACCACGTTGTGGATGGGGGAAACGCGGCTGATCTGAATGAAGGGCTGGTCGCGGCAATCGTCAAAACTCACGCGCGCCTTGCGCGCCAGCGGATGCGAGGCCGCCATCACTACGCCAGGCGGGAAGGGCGCTTTGGCCACTACCTTGACGGCTCCCGGCAATTTGCCCAGATAGCAGATGCCGATGTCGTGGTCGCCCTTGACCACCAGATCGGGCACGTCGCTCGGCACGGCCGAGGTGATGGTGTACTGCACCGCCGGGTAGCTGCTGGAGAACTCCTCCACTGCCGAGGGCAGGAACTCGATCAGCATGGAGTCCATGGCAGCCACCGAAACATGGCCGCGACGTTCGCCCTTGAGGGCATCGAGTTCGGTGCGCATGAGGTGAAAGTCGTGCAGGGTGCCACGCACATGCTGCTGCAGGCGTTCACCGGCAGCGTTCAGGCGCATGCCACTGGGTATGCGGTCGAACAGCTCGGTGCCCAGTTCCTGCTCCAGATGCAGGATCTGGCGGTTCACGGCGCTGGAGGCGACAAACAGGTTCTGCGCGGCCTTGCGGATGGAGCCGCAGCGAGCGACCTCGAGGAAGTATTTGAGGACGACGGCGTGCATGTCATTGGGAAGTCTACATCGCGCCTTGTCTTGAACTCCCCGGCATGCCCAACAGAGCCTCGTTCACGCTGGCGGAAAGCGCAACTGCGAGAAAACTCTGCCCCGGACGATGGCCTTGCGCTCGACTTCTGCAGCGGACTCCAACCATCCTCTCTGCTCGAGAAAGGTCAAGAAGGCGCGCGTACTCACCTTGCGGCAATTTTCCGGCAACAGAAAGCCGGTGCTGGCGATCTTGTGGTCCTCGAACAGGAAGACTCCGGTGCGAGATGGGTCGTGCAACGCGAGATCGGTCATCGCCTCCTGAACCGCGAGCTCGCCGAGGTTCGACTTTCGCGTCGCTGCCTCGGCGCTCGATTGATGCTTCAGGTAGTGCGCCATGGTTCGCGTGGGCAACACAGTCACCGCGGTGTTGACTTCGACCCATGCCGCTATCGCGGTACTGGTTGGCGTCCGGTTGCGCGTGACTTCGTGCAGGACCATGTCGACTATATGCACCGCCCAGCCGGGTTTGAGGAGGAGGTCGAGCGCCTGCGCGTAGGCGAGCGTAATCAGGGGCCCGGCATCCGGCAGCAGCAGAGGCCGTGCGTCGGTCGCCACGCGACGGCCCGTTTACGGTGCCAGTGCGAGAAGACCGGCCACCATGGCCCGCGTCGTGGCGTCCGGCAGGCGCGGCATGGGTAGATGCGCTTGGGCCATCAACAGGAACAGATCCTCCTGGCTCTCGATTCCCAGCGCCAGCAGCGCCGCTCTGCCGTCCGTGCGTCCCAGCGAGAAATCCAGCAGCACCTTGAAGTTCTGGTTGCCCGATGCCTCTGCCGCCTCAAAGGTTTCCACGAGATGGCGCAACTCGGCGTTGAAGAGCGCATTGATCGAAGTGTCGGACTTGGCGGCGATCACCTTGGCGCGCCTGAGCAGCTCGCGGTCCACCGCACCGGTGAAGTTGACGGTCTCAGCCATAGGAGGCCTCCCGAAAAAGGTAACACATAAATAAGTGTAAACCGTATTAGTGTGCTTTTCAAATCGCCCGAGCCAGCCTGAGCTTGGGCAGGTGAAGGGTGGCGTGTTCCAGCGAATCGACGGTCAGGTGGGGCAGGGTGCGGCGCGAGGGGCTCCTGCGACAGGCTTTGCGCGATTACCGTCAGCGATTGGGGCTTGACATCCGCGGTGACACTGACCGTACATTTGCTTGGTGTGTCCACAACACGGACCTTGGAAACAGTCGCCAAGTGCGCCGCAGCGTAGATCGGCAAACACCTCCGCCCAGGCCCCTGGCGGCGTGCGCCGCCTAATGTGCGATCCGTATCGTCGGATAGGCGTAGTCCCGCCCCATCATCGCGCGTGCGCCAAGATAGACGTCACGCATTCGGCGAGGCAGCGCGTCGAGATTGACGAGGCCTGCCGCGTCGCACGGGATGACGATACCCTGGCCATACGAATGGAGCGACGCGAAGTACAGTTCGTGGGTACAGCTTGTCATGCTGCCGGTTTCAGAAACGTTGGCCATGAAATTTTCCTCCCATGTGCTCATGATCAAAACGCACATGCGGGGGCCACGGTTGACGCCGATGTGACGGCGCGGAACTCCGTGACAATCGGGAAGTGCGCTGCGGCGCAGGCAAGGCCCTGCTGAAAGCCCCGGCCGGACCGCGATCTACGCATGCGCAACAAGTCATTTAGACTTAGCCGGCACCCCAATAAATGGAGACGCCCATGAAAAGACGCACCCTGGTCCAGGGACTTCCACTCGCGCTCGCCGGACTGCCCGGGCTCGCATCGGCGCAATCCGCACCCTGGCCTTCGCGCCCGATCCGCATCATCACGCCTCAGGCGCCCGGCGGCTCCGGTGATGTGATGTTGCGCGAGTTCGGCACCCGTCTGGCGGAGCGGCTGGGGCAGCCGGTGGTGATTGACAACCGGCCTGGCGGCAACGGCATCGTTGCCACGCAGGCCGTGAAGAACGCGGCGCCGGACGGCTACACGCTGTTGTGGACCCTCACGCAGCACATCCAGGTGCCGATCCAGTACAAGAACGTGGGTTACGACCCGATCGAGGACTTCACGCCGATCGCGCGCATCGGCGCCGCCGTGACACTGCTCGTGGCGCGGCCGGCGCTGGGCATCAAGTCTGCGGCCGATCTGGTGAACACCGCGCCCGGCAAAAAGTGGTCGTTCGGCAGTACGGCGAGTGGCCCGCAGGTGGTTCTGGAAGCCTTCAACAAGGGCCGCAACCTGAACATGCTGAGCGTGCCCTACAGGGGCGAGGCGCCCGCGATCCAGGATCTGCTGGGCGGGCAGATCGACATCGCGCTGTTCTCGGTCGCTACGGCGCGCCCGTTCGTATTGAGCGGTCAGTTGGTGCCGCTGGGCATCAGCGCCACGCGGCGTGCAGCATCCCTGCCCGACCTTCCAACCTTTCTGGAGCAGGGTTATGCGGATTTCAACTGGATCGGCTGGTATGGCTTCATGGGGCCGGCGAAGCTGCCGCAGGCCATCACGACGCGCATGACGACCGAGATCCGGGCCATTCTTGATGACCCGACGATGGCCAAAAAGCTTGACTCGATGGACATCGTCGTCAATTGGGCCGATGGTCCCGCGTTCCTGGCCGGCATGAAGACCGACACCGCGCGCTGGGCCACGCTGGTGAAGAACTCGGGCGTCACTTTCGATTAGCCATACGAAGACCTGCCTGTGCAAGTAACAAAAACTTTCTGCGCCCTCGGCCTGTCCATGTTGCTGGCATCCGCCGCACTGGCCCAGTCGTGGCCCGTCAAGCCGATCCGCGTCATCGTTCCGCAGGCGCCCGGTGGTGGCTCCGATCTGGTGGCGCGGCTCATGAGCACCGAGATAGAGAAGCGCCTGGGCCAGCCGTTTGTGATCGAGAACCGGCCTGGCGGCAACGATTCCATAGCGCCGGACGCAGTCTCCAAAGCGCAGCCAGATGGCTACACGATTGGTGTGGTGAGCAGTTCCTTCTCGATCAACCAGACCCCGGTCGGCATCAAGCTGCCGTTTGACCCGCAGAAGGACTTCGTTCCGATCGCGCCGATGGTGCGCATCCCGATGGTCGTGATGGTCAATTCCAGCCTGCCGGTGAATGACTTGAAGTCGCTGGTGGCGCTGTCCAGGGCGCAGCCCGGCAAGTTCAACTACGGCTCGGCCGGCCCCACCACATTCGGCGGAATGGCTACCGAATGGCTGATACGCAGCAGCGGCGCCAGCTTTACCGGCATCACCTATGGCGGCCCGGGCATCCTGCAGGGCCTGGCCTCGAACGACCTGCAGCTGGTGTTCGGCGGGCTTGCCGCGGCAACCCCCACATTGCAGACCGGCAAGGCCAAAATCATCGCGGTAACCAGTGCGCAGCGCATGACCAGGCTGCCTGATGTTCCTGCCGTGGCGGAAACCTACCCCGGCTTCGACGT
>JANNDB010000585.1:0-2852 GCA_031387285.1 Betaproteobacteria bacterium
GACAAGGACGTACCGCCGCCCACATCACTGGCCAGACCGTATCGGAAACCGACGCGGTCCGCGCCGGCATAGTCAAAAAATCCGCTGCCCAGAAAGAGGTTGCTGGTCGGGCTGACCGCCGCGGCGGCGCCGGTTGCGCGCATCAGGGCCCGGTCCGCGTCGTCGAAGTGGATGCAATGCGCGTAGACGGAGCGCTGCCGCATCAGCCCAAAATCGTCATATACCGACAGATAGGAGCGTGACGCCGGGAACAGTTCCCGTGCCCAGGCGACTTCGTCCTTGTTCTCGGCGACGTGCGACTGGATCCAGACGTCCGGGTAACGCGCAGCCAGGTCCCCTGCGCCGCGCAACTGCGCTTCGCTGCAGGTCGGCGCAAATCGCGGCGTTATTGCATAACCCAGCCGCCCGTTGCCATGCCAGCGCCGGATCAAGGCCTCGGTATCGAGCAGGCTCTGCTCGGTCTGATCCCGCACCCCATCGGGCGAATGGCGGTCCTGCAATACCTTGCCGCTGATCATGCGCAAGCCGCGTTGCTGCGCCTCCTCGAAAAAGGCATCCACCGACTCAGGATGCGAGGTAGCAAAGGTGAGCGCGGTAGTTACGCCGTTGCGTAGCAGTTCGGTCAGGAAGAACGCCGCCACACCGCGCGCGTGCTGCGGGTCGGTGAATCTGCTCTCCTGAGGGAAAGTGTAGTTTTCCAGCCAGGGCAGAAGACCGCTGGCGGGTGACCCGATCACGTCGACCTGAGGGAAATGCACGTGCAGGTCAACGAATCCGGGCGCGATGATGCGCCCGGGCCAGTGCTGTACCGGAGCCTGGCCATAACGCGCGGCCAGTTCGGCATAGGCACCCGCGGCCACCACCACGTCCACGCCGGCAGGGCCGCGATCCACCACCAGCAGCCCGTCCGGGTCGAAGATGGCCTGCTGCGCGGCGTCGAACCGCAATAGGGAGGCTCGGTAACACTGCATGGGCTCCAAGCATACGCAAGAATCCGCGTCGCCCCATATGCCAACGCCGATAACCGCCATAGCACCGGCACCCACCCGAACGGGCGCAGCCGCGTCGGCTAACATCAATTCCGGCGGCGATGGTCTCGCCGCCACCCCCAAAAAGAATGCCAGGAGACAAGCGTGCCCCATCCCATCCCGAAAATCGCTGTCGTCGCAAGCGTCGCAGCCATCCTGTTGTCAGCCTGCGCCGGGCTAGGCAATTCCACTAGTGAGGCCCGTGCACACGACGCCCGCACCGACTACGTCAGCGCCCCGGCCAACGCCCTGTTCGACGCGCTGCCCGACGCTGCCACGCGAACCGATCGCTGGAGCGGCGTCCTTGGCACTGCCCCCTACCGCATCGAGGTACCCGAGAACTGGAACGGGCGCCTCGTGCTCTACGCCCATGGGTATGCCGGTACTGGCAAGACCTTGACGGTGCAGGACCCGCCGATTCGCCGCCACCTGATCGACAACGGTTATGCCTGGGCCGCGTCGGCCTACAGCAAGAACCACTACGACGTGCGCGCTGGCGTGGAAGACACGAATGCCCTGGCGCTGGCTTTCAATGAAATCGCCGAACGAAACGGCCGGCGCCTGGCGCGACCCACCAAGACCTTTATCTACGGTCGCTCCATGGGTGGCCATGTCGCAGCTGCTGCGGTCGAACTGGAGACTCTGGCGGCGGCCCGCAACAAGTTCGCCTACGACGGCGCCCTTCCAGCCTGCGGCGTACTTGACGACGATCAGTTGTGGGCCTACTTCGGCGCCTACCAACTGGCGGCGCAACAGCTTGCAGGCCTGCCCGCCGCCAGTTTGCCGGCGAGCAACTGGGCCGAGATTTCGGCCCATGTGCGCATGGTCCACTTCAACAGCGCCACCTCATTCGCCGCGCCGACCGCGCAAGGGCAAATCCTCAAGGGCATCGTGAAGAACCTGACCGGTGGTACCCGGCCCATCTTTGACGAGGGCTTCGCCAGCGACGGTCTGCAGGGCGTCGTCTGGGGCACCTTTGGCGGCGACGGCACGCTCACTGGCATCCTGACAGCCAATGTGGTCGATACCCGCAACGTACGCTACGTCTTCGACGCGCCGGAGCCCGTGGTGGCCGCCTTCAACAACGCCATCGGCAAATCCACACCGGTGCCGGACGCGAACCCGAGGCGCCGTGACGGTCTGCGCTGGATTCCCAAGGTCAACGCGGAATTCAGTGTTCCGGTTCTGACCCTGCACACGCTGGGCGACATGTACGTGCCGTTCTCCATGGAACAGAGCTATTACCGGCGAGCCCAGGCCAAGGGCAATGGCGCTCGTCTGGTGCAAAGGGCCATTCGTTCACCTGGGCATTGCGATTTCACGGTGGCCGAGCAGAGCCGCGCATTCACTGATCTCGTGCGCTGGGTCGAGCAGGGCAGCAAGCCGGTGGGCGACGACGTGTTCACGCCATCGATCATCGCCAACCCGGCCTATGGCTGCGCCTTCACCAACAATACGCTGGTGGCGGACGACTCGCCAGGCGTGAAGACCATTCGCGCGCCCGGAAAGTTGCCGGCCTGTCCGGCGTCCTGAGCGCGCCGGCGTTCAGCGCGGCGGCAGGCTTCCCTGCACGCCTTCTGCCAGCCAATGCATGGATTGCAGCTCGGCGTCCCCCAGCGTGCGTCCCTTGGCGACCACCGTTTTTCCCTGGTTGTCCAGCACGGCGCGGCCCACGCCCGCGAACGGATGCAGGCGACCGTTCGCGATATCCTGCTGGCGCGCCAGCACCTCCTGCTGCACCCGGGGCGGCACCTGCGGGCCAAAGTCACCCACCCGCACCATGCCTTCACGTACGCCACCCCAGACACTGCCACTGCGCCAGCT
>JANNDB010000589.1:0-2362 GCA_031387285.1 Betaproteobacteria bacterium
GTGAGTCGCCGGGCCGCTCCCATGGCGCGCTGTGGCGCAGCCCGCAGGGTGGAGCTTTGCTGATGCGTTCGCCCCCGCCCGCGGCCTGGCTGGTCCGTCACGCGCAGCCCCTGATTGCCGACGGTGTGTGTTACGGCGCCACCGATATCGCAGCAGACACGCAAGGCACTGCGCGCAGTGCACGCCAGCTGGCCGATGCGCTACCGCAGGGCGTGCGCGTCACGAGCTCGCCACTGCGCCGCTGCCTGGCCCTGGCGGATGCGCTGGTCGCCTTGCGAGCGGATTTGCGCTACCAGACCGACGTGCGCCTGGCCGAATTCGACTTTGGTTGCTGGGAAGGCCGGCCCTGGAGCGATATTCCGCGCGCGGCGATGGATGCCTGGACGGCGGATTTCCAGCATCTGCGTTTCGGCGGCCGCGAGTCGACCCACGATCTGATGGCGCGCGTCGGCGCAGCCTGGCGCGAGGCACAGCGGGTAGATCAGCCCTGGGTCTGGATCACCCACGCCGGCGTGATGCGCGCGGCGCTGCTGCATGCGCGGGGCATTGACGCGGTCACGCGCGCTGCCGACTGGCCGCGTGACGCGATCAATTTCGGTGCGGCGCTGCGCATCCGTTGAGCGTACGCGGCAGTGCTGGGCGTCAAAATGGGGCCGATGCGGATCCCCGACAACACACCGGTGCTGGCAGGCATAGGCACCGCGACACAACGCGAGGAAGACTTCCTGCGCGCGCGCGAACCCATGGACCTGATGCATGCCGCCGTGGCCGCCGCGGGGCGCGACAGCGGTTCGGTCGCTGCGCTGGCCGGCCTTGGGCATATTGCGGTTCCGCGCGGTCGCTGGACCTACCGCAATCCGGCCGGCGAGATCGCGCGCCGGGTCGGCGCCAGTGATGCCACCACGGTGCTTGCCAGTGTGGGCGTGTTGCAGCAGAGCCTCATCGGCGAGGCCTGTGCGCGTATCGCCCGCGGCGAGATCCACACCGCCCTGGTGGCCGGGGCCGACACGGGATACCGCCTGCTGCGCGCCCAGATCGCCGGGGTAACGGCTTGCGAACGGGTGCAGGACGACGAGCCGGACATATTCCTCGCGCCCACGGAGGATTTACGCCATCCGGTGGAGCGGCGTTGCGGCCTGCACATGCCGGTCGGCCTGTACGCCATCCTGGAGAGCGCGTGGCGCGCCCGGCACGGATGGAGTGTGGCGCAGCACCGTGACCGGCTGGCGGACCTGCAGGCGCAGTGCGCGCGCATTGCGGCCGCCAATCCGCACGCCTGGCATCGGCAGGCCATGCCTGCGGCGGCGATCCGCGATGCTTCGCAGCACAACCCGATGCAGGCCTTTCCGTACACCCGGGCGCATTGCTCGACCTGGAATGTCGACCAGGCCGCCGCCTTGTTGCTGTGTTCGGCGGCGCGTGCGCATGAGCTCGGCATTCCACGCGAGCGCTGGGTCTTTGCGCTGGCCAGCACCGAGTCCAACCACATGGTTGCGGTCTCGGCGCGCGCGCAACTGGCAGATTGCCCGGGCGCACGTATTGCAGGGCAAGCCGCGCTGGAGGCCGCCGGCATTGACGCTGGCGACCTGGATCTGGTCGATCTGTACAGCTGCTTTCCGCTGGCACTCGAGGTGTATGCAGACGCGATGGGCCTGCCGCCCGGTCGCGCGCTCACGGTGACCGGCGGCATGGCTTTTGCCGGTGGCCCGTACAACAACTACATGTTGCAGTCGACCTGCCGGGTGGCCGAACAGCTGCGCGCCGGGCAGGGACGTACCGCGCTGGTTTCCGGCGTGTCGGGGGTGCTCACCAAGCAGGGCTTCGGGCTGTGGTCCGTCGATCCGCCGCCGCGCGGCTTTCAGCACGCCGACGTGAGCGCGCTGACCGCCAGCAACATGCCTGTGTGCGAGGTGCTGGAACACTATTCGGGGCCGGCCAGCGTTGCCGGATACACGGTACTGCACGGCCGCGGCCAGATGCCCCGCGCGGTGGCACTGTTCGACACCCCCCAAGGCCAGCGCGCCATGGCCACAACAGAGGACCCGGCGTGGGCTGTGCGCATGCAGGAAGAGGAGTGGGTGGGCCGCGTGCTGCAGATCGACGCAGACCGGATTGCGCCCCTGCCTTGACAGGGCGGCACCTGCCCAGGCGAGGTTCGAGGTTGCGTGGCTGCGCAGTGGTGCAGCCTGAGCGACTGCCGCGCTCCTAATCCAGCTTTGCGCCGCTGTAGCTGATCGCCTCTCCCCATTTGCGCGTCTCCGCCGCTTCATAGGCCGTCAGGGTGGCCGCGTCCATGAAGCGCGGTGCGCCTCCGGCGGCGTTGAAGCGTTGTGCCACGTCGGGGCTCGACAACACCTGGCCC
>JANNDB010000648.1:0-5847 GCA_031387285.1 Betaproteobacteria bacterium
ACCGGTCCGCGCACCTCGCTGCTCACCAGCTTGTCCTTGGTCTGGCTGCTGAATTTGGGTTCGGGCACCTTCACGCTGAGCACGCAACACAAGCCCTCACGCATGTCGTCGCCGGTCACCTCGACCTTGGCTTTCTTTGCAAGTTCGTTGTCGTCGATGTACTTGTTGATCACCCGCGTCATCGCGGCGCGCAGACCTGTTAGGTGGGTGCCGCCGTCACGCTGGGGAATGTTGTTGGTGAAACACAACACCTGTTCGTTGTACCCGCTGTTCCACTGCATCGCGACTTCAACGCCGATGTTGGTGTTCTGGTCGCTCTGGCGGTCACCAATCGCATGGAAGACATTCGGGTTGAGAATGGTCTTGCCTTTGTTGATGAAATTCACGAAGCCGCGCACACCACCGGCGCCGGAAAAGTCATCCTCCTTGCCGGTTCGCTCGTCCTTCAGGCGGATCTTCACGCCATTGTTGAGAAAGCTCAGCTCTCGCAGGCGCTTGCTCAGGATTTCATAGTGAAAGTCGGTGTTGGTCTGGAATATCTCCAGATCGGGCAGAAAGTGCACTTCGGTGCCACGCCGCTCGGTGTCCCCAATGACCCGCATGGGTGAGACTTCCACACCGTTGACCGTCTCGACAATGCGGTTCTGGACGAAGCCCTTGGAGAACTCGAGCACATGCACCTTGCCGTCGCGCCGTACGGTAAGGCGCAGCATCTTGCTCAAGGCGTTCACGCAGCTCACACCCACACCGTGCAGCCCGCCGGACACCTTGTAGCTGTTCTGGTTGAACTTGCCACCTGCGTGCAGTTCAGTCAGCGCTATCTCCGCGGCCGAGCGTTTGGGTTCGTGCTTGTCGTCGAGCTTCACACCCGTTGGAATCCCGCGGCCGTTGTCGACCACGCTGATCGAGTTGTCTGAATGGATCGTTACCAGGATGTCGTCGCAATGGCCGGCCAGCGACTCGTCGATGCTGTTGTCGACCACTTCGAAAACCAGATGGTGCAGGCCGGTTCCGTCGGACGTATCGCCGATGTACATGCCAGGGCGCTTGCGCACGGCTTCCAGGCCTTCCAGGATCTGGATGGCCCCTTCGCCATAGGCCTCGGATGCGCCCTCCTGGTTGCTGTCGATGGTGGGCTGAAAGTTGGAACTCCCGACCGAGCCTTCACCCGTGTGAACGGCATTGTTCCCTTCTTCAGGCACGGGAACCGCAGTGTTTTCTTCTGTCATGGGAGGGTTACCAAAGCAATCACAAACTCTTCTAAGACCAAACCCGCAACGGTTGCGGGTTTGGAGCAGGGTAGCGAACCAAACCGTCGCTCAAATGCGCATCGGCATCACCACGTACTTGAACGTTGCATTCTCCGGAATCGTGAACAGTGCAGAGCTGTTTCCATCCGAGAGTTCCAGCTTCACCATCTCCTGGTCCATATTGCTCAATGCGTCGATCAGGTAGGTGACGTTGAAACCAATTTCAATGCTGTCACCGGCATAGTCGATGTCGAGCTCGTCAATCGCCTCTTCCTGCTCTGCGTTGTTGGACGCGACACGCAACGTACCGGGCTCAATGTTCAAGCGAACACCCTTGAACTTTTCACTCGTGAGAATGGCCGTGCGCTGCAGCGTTGCCAGCAGTGGCAAGCGACCGAGGGTCACGCAGTTCTTGTGATTTTTGGGGATCACGCGGTTGTAGTCCGGGAACTTGCCCTCGACCAGCTTGGTCACGAACTCCATGCCGCCGAAACTGAATTTGGCCTGGTTGTTGGCGAACTGCATTTCGATCGCACCCTCGGCGTCGCTCAGCAGCCTTTGCATCTCGATCACTGTCTTGCGCGGCAGTATCACCTCCTGGCGCGGCACTTCGACGTCGAGCATGGCCGATGCATAGGCCAGTCGGTGTCCGTCGGTTGCCACCAGGCTCAACTGCTTTCCTTCAGCGACAAACAGGATTCCGTTGAGGTAGTAACGGATGTCATGGACTGCCATGGCGAAGGACACCTGCCCCAACAAGTCCTTCAGCGTTTTTTGCGGCACGCTGAAAACCGGGCCGAAGGCGGGGGATTCCTGTACCAGCGGAAAGTCCTCGGCAAGCATGGTCTGCAATGTGAACTTGCTCTTTCCGCCTTTGAGAATCAGCTTGTTCTGACTCGATTCCAGCACGACGTTCTGGTCGGACGGCATGGTACGCAGGATGTCGATCAGCTTGCGGGCGCCGACTGTCGTCGTGAAGTTTCCGGCGTCGCCATCGAGTTCGACGGTGGTGCGAATCTGGATCTCGAGGTCACTGGTGGTGAACTGCACAGACCCTCCGGTTTTGCGCACCAGCACATTGGCCAGGATTGGCAAGGTGTGCCGACGCTCCACGATGCCCGATACCGACTGAAGGACGGACAGGATTTTTTCCTGCGTTGTTTTCATCACGATCATGTCAACCTCTTGTCTGTTTTCTCTGATTTAAATTAGTAGTAGTAGGTAAGGGCCGCACTGCGCTGTGGATATCCGCATTTTCCCTTTTTTTTTCAACGACTTGGCGGCTTTTGACAGGTGTGGGTATCCGGGTTCGCGCCGTGTCGTTCTTTGGGCATAACTTCTACGATCTGCACGGTGCTGTGGATAAGCACCCAGTTGTCCAAGAATTGTCCCCAGCTTTGTGTATCAGCCTTTCAGGGTTTGCTCCAGAACGTGCAGCTGCTGGTTCAATTCGGACATCTGCTGGCGCTCACCGCCAATCTTGCGCACCGCGTGCAGGACAGTTGTATGGTCGCGACCGCCGAACAACTCGCCGATTTCCGGAAGACTTTTCTGTGTGAGTTCCTTGGCCAGGTACATGGCAATCTGGCGCGGCCGGGCGATGCTTGCTGGCCGCTTCTTGGAATACATGTCAGCGACCTTGATCTTGTAGTAGTCAGCCACCGTTTTCTGGATGTTCTCCACGGAAATCTGCCGGTTCTGGATCGAGAGCAGGTCACGCAGGGCGTCGCGGGCCATCTGGATCGAGATGTCCTTCTGGTTGAACCTGGAGTAGGCCAGTATCTTGCGCAGTGCGCCTTCCAGTTCCCGCACGTTGGAACGCACGTTCTTGGCCACGAAGAAGGCCACTTCTTCAGGCATTTCGGTGCCTTCGGCGCGCGCCTTGTTGATAAGGATGGCCACCCGCATTTCGAGCTCGGGCGGCTCAATGGCGACGGTAAGTCCCGAATCGAACCGCGATACGAGGCGCTCGTGAATATCGGTCAGACCCTTTGGATAGGTGTCGCTGGTCATCACAATGTGCGACTTCTTGGCCAGCAAGGCTTCAAAAGCATTGAAGAACTCCTCTTGCGTGCGCTCCTTGTTGGCGAAAAACTGCACGTCATCGATCAACAGCAGGTCAAGGGAGTGGTAGTGGTCCTTGAAATCGTCGAAAGTCTTGCGCTGGTAGGCTTTGACCACATCCGAGACAAACTGCTCGGCATGGATGTAGAGAACTCGTGCAGTCGGCCGGTTGGCCAAGAGCCGGTTACCCACGGCGTGCATCAGATGGGTCTTTCCCAGGCCAACGCCGCCGTATATGAACAATGGGTTGTAAAGTTGCCCGGGCATGTCCGAAACATGCAAGGCAGCGGCACGCGCCATGCGGTTGGCCGAGCCTTCGATCAGGCTGTCAAACGACAGACTCGCATTGAGGCGATTGCGCGAGCCGGAGGCGACCTTGTCTTCTACCAGATCAGGCGGCTCATCCAGCCGATCACGATCTTGGTCGATTTTCCGAAATACAGATTTGGCTGGATATTCCTTGGGAGCAAGCGCTAACTCAAGCTGTATCGACTGACCGTAAACACGCTCCAGCGCAGCGGAAATCCGGTTGCTGAACTGGGTGCGAATCCAGTCTAGTTTGAAGCGATTCCCGACCAGTACCGTGACCTTGGAAAAGTCGGACGCCACCACGGCGATGAGGGGCCGGATCCAGGTATTGAACTGCTGTTCCGGCATTTCCTGGGCGAGCTGGTCGACACAGGAACCCCATAACTCCTGGCCCGCGTCACCACCCGAATCACTGGCGTGTACGCCTTGAAAACCTTCTGCCATTGTGTCTCTTGCAATCTGTGGATATTGTTATATTTTGAGCTTGCTAATTCTACTTTATCAAGAATTTATCCACAAACAGACAGGCGACCATCCACGGAGCGCCGGAGGTTGCGAAAGTACACGCGGAGATGCGGCCAAGCACTTGTCGCTACAGGAAAAATTTGCGATAATCGTGGGTTACCCTGATCACAGCTTCTAGGACAGCATCATGAAACGCACTTACCAACCCTCCAAGATCCGCCGGGCCCGCACCCACGGGTTCCTCGTTCGCATGAAGACGCGTGGTGGTCGGGCGGTTATCAATGCGCGTCGGGCTAAGGGGCGCAAGCGTCTGGCAGTCTGAGGGCGAGCGGGCGCTCTGCATGCTACCCCGGGTGATCCGGCCCACAGCAGGTGTTGCGCCTTAGGTCAAGAGCCCAGTTCCAGGCTGTGCTGGCGGGACAGCGATTGGGAGCCTCGGCTCATTTTGTCCTGCACCGCTGTCCGCTTCCGGTCACCGTCACGGCAAGTCAGTCCGGTGTGGCCGAACCGGCAGCATTGTTCCAGCCGGTATCCGTCTGGATGGGCGCCATGGTCCCCAAGCGTTGGGCAAAGCGGGCCGTAACGCGAAACGCAATCAAGCGGCAAATCTACAACGTGAGCCTCCAATTTGAAGATGACCTTCCGGTAGCTGCATACCTGGTGCGGTTGCGTGCCGGGTTTGATGCCCGGATTCACGAGAGTGCTGTTTCTGTGGCATTCAAGCAGGCTGTGCGACACGAACTGATGAACCTGTTTGCCACGGCATTTGCCGCGCCGACGGCGACGCCCTCAGCGGCGGGAGCATGATGATGGCTCGGCTCCTGATCGCACTTGTCCGGTTTTATCGACTCTTTTTCCGGGCTTGGCTTGGCGCTGCGTGCCGATTCGAACCCACCTGTTCCGGATATGCCATGGAAGCCCTGCAGCACCATGGAGCGTCCTACGGAACCTATCTGACACTAGGCCGCCTCGTGCGCTGTCACCCGTGGTGTGACGGGGGCAGCGACCCGGTACCCGTCAAGGGAACCAAAGTGTTCAGCCGCCTGTTGGCGCCCACCTCTGAAAACAATTCCTCATGAACGACATTCGCCGCACCATTTTGTGGGTAGTTTTCGGCTTTTCCATGGTGTTGCTGTGGGACAAATGGCAGATACATAACGGCCATGCGCCGACGTTCCTGCCCTCAACCGGCTCCGTCGCGAAACCGGCCGCCCCGGTTGCACAGGAGCCATCAAAGTCGGGCATTCCATCCGCTGGCGGGACAACGCTGCCAGTCGTGCCTGGTGCGGCGCAATTGCCGCCAGCAGTACCGGTTGCCGCGGCCAGTGCGCCCATTGCGCGCAAGCTGGTGGTTGTCAGCACCGACGTGCTGAAGCTCACCTTCGATACCGAGGGCGGATCATTGGTGCGCACTGAATTTCTGGCGCACCGCGACATGGCAGACAAGAGCAGGAACTTCGTTTTGCTCGACAGCACCAAGGATCGCGAATACGTTGCGCAAACCGGCTTCATAGGCGCGACCGCCGCCGAAGAGTTTCCAACCCACAAGACGCCTATGGACGTCGATGGGGCGCACGACCTCAAGGACGGCGAAAACGAAGTGGTGCTTACGTTCACATCGGCGGAAGTGCGCGGCGTCAAGCTGGTCAAGCGCTATACCTTGCGCCGCGGCGCATATGCCGTGGCCGTACGGCATTCGCTGACGAACAATGGCAGCGCCCCGGTCGCGCCACTGCTGTATCTGCAACTGGTGCGCGAT
>JANNDB010000651.1:0-4704 GCA_031387285.1 Betaproteobacteria bacterium
GCCAGATCGACGACAGCATCGGGTCGAGGGTGAAGCTGACGAACATCGAGATCAGCACGGCAGCGACGATGGTGACGCCGAACTCGTGGAAGAACTTGCCGATGATGCCGCCCATGAAGCCGATCGGCAGGAACACCGCGACGATGGAAAAGGTCGTGGCCAGCACCGCCAGCCCGATCTCCTGCGTGCCCTCCAGCGAGGCCTGGTAGGGGAGTTTCCCCATCTGCACGTGGCGCACGATGTTCTCGCGCACCACGATCGCGTCGTCGATCAGGAGGCCCACGCACAGCGACAAGGCCATCAGCGTAACCATGTTGATCGAGAAGCCGAACACATCCATGAACAGGAAGGTGCCGATCAGCGCGATCGGCAGCGTCAGGCCGGTGATCACCGTCGAGCGCCAGGAGTTGAGGAACAGGAACACGATCAGCACGGTGAGCACGGCGCCTTCGATCAGCGTGCGCCGCACGTTCTCCACCGACACCCGGATCTGGCGCGAGTTGTCGACGATCTGCTCGAGCCGCACACCCGCAGGCAGCTGCTTCTGCATCTCGGCCATCGCCTTATGCAGGCCGTCCACCACGGCGATGGTGTTCTCGTCCTGCGACTTCTGCACACTGAGCAGCAAGGTCCGATTGCCGTTGTACAGCGCGAGGGATTCCGTCTCCTGCGCACCGTCGACGACATCGGCGACCTGCTCCAGGCGCACCGGCGCCCCGTTCTTGCGCGCCACGATGATGCGCCCGAACTCCTCCGGCCGCTCGATGCGCGCCTCGATCTGCACCACGCGTTCGCGCTCCAGCGAACGCACGGCACCGACCGGCACGTCCTGGTTTTCGTTGCGCACGGCGGCCACGACCTGGTCCGGCGTGAGCCCAAAGGCCTCCAGCGCGGCCGGTTTGAGATAGAGGTTGATCTCGCGCTTGGTACCACCGACGACCGTCACGGAGCCCACGCCGCGCACGTTCTCCAGGCGCTTCTTGAAGGTTTGATCGGCCCAGTTCGTCAGCTCCACGGCGGACAGGGGCTTGACGCCGTTGGCCGCTTGCGGCAAGACCGCCACCGACCAGACGGCACGGGCCGATGGGTCGAAGCGCAGTACCCGCGGCTCCTTGACCTCGGTGCGCAGCAAGGGCTTGATGGACGCCACCTTTTCGCGCACGTCGTCGGCTGCCTTGCGACCATCGATATGCAAGCCGAATTCGATCACCACGACGGACTGGCCTTCGTAGGTGCGCGAGGTCAGCGCGTTGATGCCGGCGATCGAGTTGACGCCTTCCTCCATCTTGCGCGTGACCTCGCTCTCCACCACCTCGGGCGATGCGCCCGGGTAGTCGGTGATGACCACCACGACCGGGAAATCGATGTTGGGAAACTGGTCGATTTGCAGGCGCTGGTAGGAAAATAGGCCGAGCACCACCAGGGCCAGCATCAGCATGGTGGCCAGTACCGGGTTGTGCAGGCTGATGCGGGTGAACCACATGGCTAGTTGGTCCCCGCCATCACCTTGACCAGGGTGCCTTCGCGCAGGCTGCCCACCGAGCCGTTGATCACCGTCGCGTTGTCTGCCAGGCCTTTGACGGCCACCATGCGCTGCCCCTCCACGTCACCCCGGGCGAGCAGCTGCACGGTCTGGTGCAAGACCTTGTTGTTGCTTACCAGCTGCACATACGGCTGCGGCTTGTCAGTACGTACCGCGCTCAGCGGCAAGGATGGCCCCTCGGTGGCGCCTACGGTGAGCGCGCCCTGCACAAAAAGGCCTTGGCGCAGACCGGACGCCGGATCGATGGCCAGGTACGCTGTCACGGACCGGCTGCCAGCGACAACTGTAGGGTTGATGCGGACGACGCGGGCGCGCAGGGTCGTATTTGCGCCCTCAACCTGCAGGGTGGCAACCTGGCCGGCCTGTACCAGCAGCGAATCGGTGGAGCTCAGGCTGGCTTCCATCTCCAGGCGGCTCAGGTCCACGATTTCCAGCACACGGCCGTCCACCGCCATGCGCTCACCGTTTTGCACCAGCCGTTGGGCAACCTGTCCTGAAATAGGTGAGCGCAGCACGGTGTCCTCGAGCGATTTTCCGGTCATGTCCACTGCGGCGAGCGCCGCGCGGTGGTTGGCCTCTGCGGCCGCCAGATTGGCTTGCGAGGTGTCCAGCGCCGATTTCGAGATGAAACCCTGGTCCACCAGCGATCGGTTGTTGTCATACGCGCGCTGGGCGATGTCGATCTGGGCTTTTGCCGATGCCGCCTGCTGCTGCGCCTGGCGCAGGCGCGCCTGGGCGTCGGTGGCATCGATGCGCGCCAGTACCTGGCCAGCCTTGACGAAATCGCCTTCGCGCAGGGTAAGACCCATCAATTCACCTGCGATGCGCGCCTTGATGACGGCTGAGTTTGCCGCCTTGAGCGTCCCCGAGACTTCCAGGCGCTGGGTCAGCGACCGGGACTTGGCCTGCACCAGGTCACTGGGGGCGAGTTCCATAGCGGCTTCGCTGCGCGTGGCAGTGGCTTCGGACGCAGCACTTGCCGCGCGGCGCTGCGTAATGAAACGTGCTGCGCCGCCCGCCAGCAAGGCAATGATCAGCAGGGCAAGGCCCCATTTCATCCAGGATCGCATGGTCTTATCCAGGTTCTTTCGAGGCTTTTGGATTTGTGGGCGGCAGGCATAGGCCCGACAGCAGCATGTCCAGCTGGGCCTTGATGAAATCTCGCGGCACGATGGTGGCGCTTGCCGGCAGGCAGCTACCAAGCGAGTGCCGCCACATGACAAGGTACAGCATGGGTGCGAGCACGGTCAGGACTGCGTAGTTCATGTCCAGTGGCCTGAATTCGCCGCGGTCAACACCACGCTGCAGAATCTTGCCTATCAGTTCACGCCCCGGTTGGACGACTTCTTTCTGATAAAAGTCTGCAAGATCGGGAAAATTGTTGGCTTCACTCATTATCAGCTTGGAAATTCCGGAGGCCTTGGTGTCCCCGTACTGTGCCCACCAGGTTTGCATGCTGAAGTGCAGCAGTTCGGGTGTGGTACCTGGGAAGGACTCCAGTTCCGCATGCCATTCCGGGTAGCGGCCTGAAATGTTTTCCCGTACCACCGCCTTGAACAACTCTTCCTTGGTGGCAAAGTAAAGGAATAGCGTTCCCTTGGACACGCCGGCGCGCCTGGCGACTTCCTCGGCGCGGGTCGCCGCGAAACCTTTTTCCACGAAGAGATCGAGCGCCGCAGCCAACAATTCGCTTGGCCGCGCATCCTTGCGACGTGCGGACCTGGGCGGATTGGCGGTGAGGGGCTGGGGTGGAGGGGCGGAAGTGACCATGAATTACTGACTGACTGGTTATTAGTGTAGTGCCAAGGTCGGCTGGCGTCAACTTTTCCGTCGGGACGCGACAATGCCATATTCCATTGCTTGCTGAGGTTCCCATGACCCCCTCCCGCGAAACCATCACCCTCGGTGGCGGCTGCTTCTGGTGCACCGAAGCGGTGTACGTGAATGTGCGCGGCGTGACCGACGTCGAGAGCGGGTACTGCAACGGCCACGTTCCCGATGTCAGCTATGAGCAGGTGTGCACCGGGCGGACCGGGCACAACGAGGTCGTGAAGCTGGAGTACGACCCGGCGCAGATCAGCCTGCGCGACATCCTGGAAATCTTCTTCATCATCCACGACCCGACCAGCCTGAACCGGCAGGGCGCCGACAGCGGGACACAGTACCGCAGCGGCATCTACACCGCGCATGCGGCCCAGCAGCAGGAGGCGCAGGCCTTCATTGCCGAAGTCACCGCGGCCGGTACCTTCGAGCGGCCCATCGTGACTGAAGTTGCGCCCCTGTCGAACTATGTCAAGGCCGAGGAATACCACCAGGACTTCTTCGCAAAGAATCCCAATCAGGGTTATTGCGTGGCAGTGGCGGGCCCCAAGGTGGCCAAGTTCCGAAAGACTTTCACGCGTTTCGCCAAGGGCTGAGCGCGCGCTATTTCCGCGCTGGGTCAATTCCCCATGTCGCGCTGACTGGCCTGCGCCAGATAGAACCACTCGTTGCCGGGCAGGGCGGCCGGGTTGGGAAACACGATATGCCCGTCTCGCGGCGCGCTCAGCACGGTACCGTCGTGGCGCCGCGCGATCGGCTCACCCGCACGCAGGCGGTCGTAACTCCCCCACGGCCGGACAAACTGGTCGTCAGTGTGCAAGCGGTCCACCACGGTGGATAGTCGCAGCAACTCAATGCCGGCGGTTGGCGCGGGACCGGGTTCATCGATCATTGACAAGTGCGCCAGCGTATTGCGAATGGCGCGCCACGCCACCTGGGGCGCGGCCGGATCTTCGTGCTGGCCACACTCCAGCGTCACGCCATAACCGCCTTGCGAGCGCATGTACTCCGTCGTGCCCACGCCGTAACGCGGGTCGGTGCTGAGCAACTGCGCGCGCTCCGCGGGCTGTGTGCGGGCCAGCCGTTCCTGCACCCCCCGGGCGTAGGTGTCCAGCCAGCCTTCCACGATGCGACGCGGGCCCAGGCGCAGCGCCAGTGCCTGCTCCTGGCGGGCCTGCGCAAACGGCTCCAGCGCGTCGCTGTTGTTGCCTGGGCCGATCATGGCAAACGGCTCGCCCTGCGTATGGAAGGAGTGCAGGTCGAGCAGCACTTCGTGTTCGGCCAGCAGTGGGCACAAGACGTTGGCGATACGGTCTTCGTAATCCTGTGGCGCCGCGTTG
>JANNDB010000691.1:0-4591 GCA_031387285.1 Betaproteobacteria bacterium
TGACGCTGGTAGTTGGCAACGGTTTCGGCATCGGGCAGCCCGGCCAGCACCGAGATGCCAACCGAGCTGAACCCCAGCAGGCGCTGGGTGCCGGGCGCGACTACGAACGCCTTGATCGGGAAAGAGCCTTCCTCGCGGTGCAGGCACAAGGCGTGGTCGCCGCTGCGCACGATCAGGAACACCGTGTCCTGCGTGCTGCGCGCGAGGCGCTGCATGACCGGACGGAAGCGCTCGACCACCGCCACCATGCCGGCCGAAACCAGCCCCAGCTGCATGGCCTCCATGTCCAGCCGGTACAGCTTTTGCGCGGTGGTGCGCTCGACGAAACCCTGCTCCATCAGGCAGGTCAGCAAGCGGTGGGTGGTGGAGCGGTCCAGCCCGCACTCGATGACCAGTTCCTTGAGCCGGATGCCCTCTGGATGCCGCGCGCCGACGATCTTGAGCAGCGACAGTACCTTGCTGGCGCTCTGGGTGCCGAGCGTGCGGCCATTTTTCTCATCCATTGGGAAAAAATCTCGATTGGGTTTGAAGTAACGCGCTTCCATGATTCTAATTCTGCGTATTGCGGCTTGGCCGCGGACTGCGCCTCACGGGCGTGGTCCGGAACCAGGCGCCGCCTGACCCATCAGGAGACACGATGAACACGCTTACGCGCCGCACCTTCATGGCCCGGGGATTTGCCACGTCCGTGGCGATGCTGGGATCGGGCGTGGCGCTGGCGCAGGACTATCCGCAACGGCCGATCCGTATCGTGGTGCCCTTCGCGCCAGGTGGCGGCGGCGACGTGCTGGGGCGCCTGGTCGCGCAGAAACTCTCCGAGCAGCTGCGCCAGCCGGTGATCGTGGACAACAAACCCGGCGCCAGTACCGTGATCGGTACCGACCTCGTGGCCAAGGCGGCGCCGGATGGCTACACGCTGCTGCTCAATGTGCCGCTGGTGGTGCAGACAGCAAGTCTCTTTGCGAAGCTGCCCTACGATCCACTGTCCGATCTTGTGGCCGTGACGGACCTCGTGACCTCGGCGGTATGGCTGGCGGTAGGCACAGACAAGGTCCGGGCGCGCACGCTCAAGGAATACGTGGAAGCGGCGCGCGCCAACCCGAAGGAGTACAGCTATGCCTCCATCGGCGCCGGTTCCACCGGCCACCTGCTCGGTTATGCGCTGAACGAAGCCAACGGCCTCGACACCATCCACGTGCCTTACAAGGGCAGCGCGCCAGCCATGACGGCGCTGCTCGGCGGCGAGGTGGCATCGGTGTTCCTGGATTACGTGACGCTGAAATCCCAGGTGGCGGCGGGCAAGGTCCGCTTGCTGGCTGTGACCGGTACCCAGCGCTCGCCCGTGACGCCAGCCGTTCCGACATTGGCCGAGCAGGGCTTGGCAGGCTTCGAGGCCGGTACCTGGGCCGGGCTGTTTGCGCCCGCTCGCACGCCACCCGAAATCGTGCAGCGACTCGAGACGGAGGTGCGCAAGATAGTGGTCCAACCGGATTACCTGGCCCGGATCCGTGAGCTCGGTTACGAGCCTGGTGGCTCCACCCACACGCAGTTCACCACGCAGGTGCGCAATGAGCATGCACGCTGGGGCGCCCTCATCAGGAAGACGGGCATCAAGCTCGAATGAGTCGGCAGCATCGTTGCGCCGCACCGCAAAACCAGATTCCAGGAGACATCCCATGACACCCATCACCCGCAGAAAACTGTTTGTGCAGGCCACTTTCGCCGCCTGCGCCGTTCTGGCTGCTGCCGGCGTCCAGGCCCAGGCCTATCCCGCCAAGCCGATACGCATGATCGTCCCCACCACGGCGGGCGGCGGCAACGATTTCATCACCCGTACCGTGGCCAGGAAGCTCGAGGAGATGCTGGGCTGGCAGATCGTGGTCGAGAACAAGCCCGGTGCGAGCGGCATCATCGCCACCGAATACGTCGCCAAATCGGCGCCGGACGGCTACACCATCCTGTTCAACGGTCCTCTGCTGGTGCAGGCGGCAGGCCTGTACAGCAAGCTGCCCTATGACCCGCTGAAAGACTTCACGCCGCTGACCGACATCATCCGCACGCCGCTGTGGTTCGCTGTCAGCACGGCCAAGGTACCGGCCCGATCGCTCAAGGAGTTCTCGGAGATGACCAGGGGCAAGACGCGTGACGACAGTTATGGCTCGATCGGCCCGGGGTCCTCGCACCACCTGTACGCCTTCAACCTGAACGAGGCTGCGGGTCTGAACATGATTCACGTGCCCTACAAGGGCGGCGCGCCTGCCGTGATCGCGCTCGTTGGCGGCGAGATCTCGGCTGTCATGCTGGATCTGGTCAGTCTCAAGCCGCATGTGGCCAGCGGCAAGGTGCGCCTGCTGGCCTCGACGGGTACCCGGCGTTCTGCGCTGACGCCGGAGGTACCCACCCTGTCTGAACTCGGGTACGCCGGTTTTGAATCCTATGGGTGGGGCGCAATGTTCCTGCCCGCCAGGACGCCCACCGAAATCGTCCAGCGCCTGGAGGCCGAGATCGGCAAGGTGCTGCAGCAGCCCGACGTGATCGCCAAATTCAAGGACATGGGCTTCGAGATCGGCGGCACACCGCAGGCCCAGTTTGCAGCCCAGGTGGCCGGCGACCACGAGCGCTGGGTCCGATTGATCAAGAAGGCCGGCGTGACGCTGGACTGAGCACACTGATTCGAGAGACAACCAAACAAGGTGACCCCATCATGACCATGACAACACGCAGAACCGCCATCACGCGCGGCCTCATCACACTGGGCGCCACGGCCCTGCCTTATGGCTACGTCCGGGCCCAGGATTACCCGAACAAGACGATCCGGATCGTGGTTCCATTCGGCCCCGGCGGGCCCAGCGACCTGATCGCGCGCATGATCGCGGTGAAGATGGCCGACTCGATGAAACAGTCGGTCATCATCGACAACAAGCCCGGCGCCAGTGGCATCGTCGGCGCGGACATCGTTGCCAAGGCCGCGCCCGACGGCTATACGCTGCTGGTCATCAACCAGCTGCTGGTGCAGGTTTCGGCCCTGTACGCCACCGTGCCTTTCGATCCGTTGCGCGACTTCATCCCGATTACCGACATGTTTTCATCGCCGCTGTGGCTGGCCGTCAACACCGCCAAGTCGAATGCCAGGACCATGAAGGAGTTCGTGGCCCAGGTCAAGGGCCAGCCGAAGACCCACAGCTATGCATCGGTGGGCAACGGCTCCATCGGCAGCCTGTACGGGTTCAAGCTCAACGAGGTGGCGGGCCTGGACATGGTGCATGTGCCTTACAAGGGGGCGGGCCCGGTGGTGCAGGCGCTGCTGGCTGGCGAGGTGTCGGCGTCCTTCGTGGATTACGCCACGCTCAAGGCCCATGTTTCCGGTGGCAAGGTGCGCGCGATCGCCGTCTCGGCGCCGGTGCGTTCGCCCTGGACGCCCGAGGTGCCCACCTTCACTGAACAGGGCTTCGCCGGCTTCGAGGCCTTCAGCTGGGTTGGCTTGTTTGTGGCCGGCAAGACCCCGCCCGATGTGGTCCAGAGAGTGACGGCAGAGGTTATGAAAGCGCTCAACCAACCCGATATTGCGGCCAAGCTCAGCGAACTGGCGCTGGATCCGGGAGCCATGCCGCGCGACAGGTTCGCCGCGATGGTGACGGCCGACCACGCGCGTTGGGGCGCGGTGATCAAGGCTGCCGGGATGAAGCTGGAATGACCGATTGAATCTGCTCGCGCGTTGCCTGGAAGCAGTTGTCCAGCAGTTCGCGGGTGTAGGGGTGTGACACGTTTCCGTTGGCCAGTTGCGCCGCGGGCAGCGTCTCGACAATCGCACCCTGGCGCATCACCGCCACACGCGCGCACATGTGGGCGATGACGCCCAGGTCGTGGCTCACGAAAAGAAACGTGGTGCCGAGGTCGCGCCGCACATCCATCAGCAGGTTGAGCACCTCGGCCTGAATGGATGCGTCCAGCGAGGAGGTGGGTTCGTCCAGCAGCAGGATGTCGGGCTCAAGCACCAGGGCGCGCGCAATCGCCACCCGCTGGCGTTGTCCGCCGCTGAGCTGGTGCGGAAACCGGAAGCGAAAGCTGCGGCCCAGCCCGACCCGGTCCAGCGCGGCCAGCGCGCGGGCCTCGATACGATCGAAGCCGTGCACCTGCATCGCCTCGGTCAGGCTGCGATCGATGGTGTGGCGCGGGTGCAGCGACCCGAACGGGTCCTGGAAAATCATCTGCACCTTGAGCCGTTGCTGCGCCGCGGGTGCCGCCGTGGCCGATCGCACCTGTCCCAGCACCGATACCTGCCCGCTCCAGTCGCCGTCCAGACCCGCCAGCATGCGCAGGATCGTCGACTTTCCACAACCCGAGCCACCGACCAAACCGAACGTCTCGCCTTTGTAAACGTCGAACGACACATCGCGTACCGCGTGGTGCCGGGTTGCGCCTTGTCCGTAGAACACATCCAGGTTGCGGCACTGCAGGGCGCAGTCTGCTGGCGGTGCTGTGGCGCCTGTCATGTCGTTGCTCGCGCCGGGTTCATGCCAGGCCCACCGTGTGGTCCACCAGCTGGCGGTCGATGGTGGCGAGCCTGCTGCCGTTCTGCGCACCGGTAGGC
>JANNDB010000717.1:0-2614 GCA_031387285.1 Betaproteobacteria bacterium
GCATCGGTATCGCCGGCATGCTGGCCACGCTCAAGCAGGTCGAGAACTTTGGCCTGACCTACGATGTGGTGGACGACCTGACCGGCAAGAAGCTGGGACGCGCCAGTTCGGGCACCTTCCGCACCGCCGACGTGGTGGGCCTGGACACGCTCGCGCATGTGGTGAAGACGCTGCAGGACAACCTCAGCCTGGAAACCGACCCGTTCTACGGCAACTTTGCGACTCCGCCGGTGCTGGCCAGGTTGCTGGAACTGGGCAATCTGGGCCAGAAGACCGGCGCCGGTTTCTACAAGAAGGTTGGGCGCGATATCCTGCGTTTCGACGCGGCCAGCAATGACTATGTGGCCAGTGGCGCCAAGGCCGACGAAGTGGTTGGCCGCATGCTGAAAAGACCGGCGGGCGAGCGCCTGCGACTGTTGCGCAACGCGCAGGGCGCCGAGCCGCGTTTCCTGTGGGCGCTGCTGCGGGACCAGTTCCACTATGCCGCCGTGCATCTGCACAGCGTCGCCGAGTCCGCCCGCGACGTGGACTTGGCGATGCGCTGGGGCTTTGGCGTCAAGCAGGGGCCGTTCGAGTTGTGGCAGGAGGCCGGGTGGCTCGACGTGGCGCGCATGGTGCAGGACGACATCGACGCCGGCAAGGCCTTGTGCAATACGCCGTTGCCCGACTGGGTATTCAAGGGCCCGGTCGCGGATGCGCAAGGCGTGCACACGGCGGCCGGTTCATGGAGCGCGTCGGCGGGCAGGTTCATTGCGCGGCGCGAGTTGCCGGTCTACCGGCGACAGCACTTTCGTGAAGACGTACGGGGCGCCGCCGCGCCATCGGCCGAAACGGCGGGCAAGACACTTTTCGAGGACGACGCCATCCGCTTGTGGACGCTGGACGACGCCGTGGTGATTGCCAGCATCAAGACCAAGATGCACGCCATCAGCCCGGATGTGGCCGAAGGCCTGATGCAGGCGGTGGACATGGCCGAAGCTGCGTATGAAGGGCTGGTGATCTGGTCACCCGACGAGATGTTCTCGGTCGGCGCAGACCTGCAGGCCATGTTGCCGGCCTTCATGATCGCCGGCATCAGTGCCATCGATGGTGCTGAACACGAACTGCAGAACACCATGTTGCGTCTGCGTTACGCCGCAGTGCCGACTGTGTCTGCGATCCGGGGGCTGGCGCTGGGCGGTGGTTGCGAGATCGCCGTTTACAGCGCCAAGCGTGTGGCTGCCATGGAGAGTTATATCGGCCTGGTGGAGGTCGGTGTGGGCCTGGTGCCCGGCGCCGGCGGCCTGACCAACATCGCGCGGCGCGCGGCGGAGAACGCAGCGGCATCCACCAACAAGGATCTGCTGCCCTTCCTCACCGAAGGCTTTACGGCAGCGGCCATGGCCAAGGTGGGCACCAGTGCCATCGAGTCGCGCCAGCTGGGATACCTGCTGGAGAGCGACGTGATCGTTCCCCACAAGGACGAATTGCTGTTCGTCGCGATCGCCCAGGCGCGGGCCCTGTTCGCGTCCGGTTACCGGCCGCCGCACCGGCGCATGTTCCCGGTGGCAGGGCGCAATGGCATCGCGACCATCATGGGTTCGCTGGTGAACATGCGCGATGGCGGGTTTGTGAGCGCCCACGACTTTCACATTGGCAGCCAGATCGCACACGTGGTGTGTGGTGGCGATGTGGATGCTGGCACGCTGGTCACCGAGGAGTACCTGATGGCGCTGGAACGCCAGGTGTTCTGCTCCCTGATCGTGCATCCGAAAACACAGGAACGCATCATGGGCATGCTCGCGACGGGCAAGCCCTTGCGCAACTGAACAGAAAGCACAGGACATGAAACAGATCCAGGACGCTTACATCGTCGCCGCCACGCGCACGCCCATCGGGCGTTCGCATCGCGGGTTTTTTCGCAATACCCGTCCCGATGAATTGCTCGTCAAGGCGTTGCACGGCGCGCTGGCGCAGGTCCCCACGCTCGACCCCAGGGCGATTGAAGACCTGATTTGCGGCTGCGCCATTCCGGAAGGCGCCCAGGGGCTGAACGTGGCGCGCATCGGTGCGGTTCTGGCCGGCCTGCCGAACTCGGTAGGTGGCATCACGGTCAACCGGTTTTGCGCCTCGGGCTTAAGCGCCATCCAGATGGCGGCCGACCGCATCCGCGTCGGCGAGGCCGACGTGATGATCGCAGCGGGCACCGAGAGCATGAGCATGGTGCCGATGATGGGCAACTCGCCTAACCTCTCGCCCGCCATCTTTGCCGATACCGATAACGTGGACAACTACGGCATCGCTTATGGCATGGGCCTGACGGCTGAAAAAGTGGCCACGCAGTGGAAAATCAGCCGCGAAGCGCAAGACGAGTTTGCCTACGCATCGCACATGAAGGCACTGGCCGCGATGAAGGCAGGTCACTTTGCCAACGAAATGACCACCGTTGAAGTGACCGAGCGCAATGTAGACCTGGCCAGCGCTGAAGTCACTACCACCACCCGCAGCGTGAGCTTAGACGAAGGCGCACGCCCAGACACCACCGTAGAGGGCCTGGCCAAACTGCGCGCCGTGTTCTCCGCACGCGGCTCGGTCACTGCTGGCAACAGCAGCCAAACGTCTGACGGCGCTGGCG
>JANNDB010000720.1:0-9914 GCA_031387285.1 Betaproteobacteria bacterium
ATCGTGGCAAGCTTGTCAGAGAGCATGGTGTTGGTGATGGTCAGGTAGTCGTGGCGCGCCCACATGTCGTCAAGCGTATCGGGCGGGCCGACCGCCCAGCCGGTGCGCAGGCCGGGCAGGCCGTACGCCTTGCTCATGCTGCCGACCGCGATCACCTTGTCGTAACGCCCGTAGAAACTCGGTGTCTGGATGTCGGTCTCCCGTTCCGCGCCGGCATAGACCTCGTCGGCGAGTATCCAGGCGCCGCAGCGCTGCGCGGCAGCGACGATCGCGTCCATTTCGGCCGGGGTGAGGATGCGGCCGGTCGGGTTGTTCGGATTGCATACCGCGATCAGCCTTGTCCTGGGCGTGATGGCGCGTGCGAGTTCGTCCAGATCCGGCGCCCAGCCCCGCTCCTCGACGAGGTTGAAATCTTTCACGGTGATGCCGCGATTCTTGGCCAGACCCCAGGCTTGCAGGTAATTGGGGCGCATGATGACCGCCTCGTCACCGGGCTCGAGCAGTGTGCTGATGACCAGGAAATTGGCCTCGGCCGCACCGGTGGTCACCAGCACGTTGTCTTCGGTGGCGCCGGGATAGAAGGCCGCGATATTGCGCCGCAGCCCAATGGTGCCGTTGGCCTGCGGATAGTTGATCTCGACGTCGGCCAGTTCGTCCACCGTACGCCCGGCCAGCGCCATCAACTCACCCAGTTTCAGCGGATGGACGCCGCTTTCAGAGAGGTTGATCTCCACTACGTTTTCCCATTTGCCCATCATGCGTTCCAGCACGAACGGTTCGAACTTCGCCATTCAATCGTCTCCTTGTGTACTTCAGGGTTGGGTCCCGATCAGCCGGCTGCCAGTTCCGCACGTATGGCTGCGGAGACGCCGGCCAGGCCGTTCTGCAACTCGGTGGCTGTCGGCCAGTCGAACCCGATGCGGACAAATTGCGCCGGCATGTCGAACCAGTGGCCGGGCCCGACATAGGTACCGTGGTCTGCCAGCAGGCGCTGGTGAAACCGGGCCATGTCGCGACCGGCCAGGCCGCTGAGGTGTGGCAGGCAGACCACGCCACCCGTGGGCTCGACCCAGTCGACCAGGGGCTCGCTGGCGATCCACTCCCGCATGATCGCCAGCCGCTGTCCGATGCGGGTGTGGGTTTCGGATAGCAGCCGGCTGCGTTGTGCGAGCACCTGCCCAGCGATCGCCTCGTCTATCACGCTGCCGCAGATGCCGATCTGCTCTTTGGCGGCGAGAAGGGACTCATACAGCGCGGCGTCGCGTGTTATGACCCAGCCGACCCGGATGCCCGGCACGCCGTAGGACTTGGACATCGACGAGACGCTGATCGCGCAGGGGCTCAGGCTGGCCGCTACCGGAAGCGGCGCGCCATAGGTCATGTCGCGGTAGGTCTCGTCGACCAGCAGGCGGCAGCCATGGCGCTCGGCCAGTGCCACCAGGCGCTGCAGATCGGCCGCGGGCATGACGACACCGGTCGGGTTGTGCGGACAGGTGACGCTGATCAAGCGGGTATTGGGCCGGATCGCCGCCGCCAGTGCGTCCAGGTCGAGCCGGAAACCGTTGCGGAACGCAAGGTCGACAAAGCTGATCGCGCAGCCGATGGCCTGAGGCGTGGCGATGTTGGTTGCATAGTTCGGACGCACCACCACCAGGTGGCCGCCCGGCTCGAGCAGCGTGGTGGCCACCATGAACAATGCGCCCGAAGCCCCGGCCGTGACCAGCACCTCGTCGGGCGCGACCCCGCTTGCCTGCCCAATCAGCGTGCGCAACTGCCCGTCGCCACGGTGGCTGCCATAGAACAGTGTCAGGTCCGACAGGTCGATGCCGAGCTGCGACAGCGACAGGTCGCGGATCGAGCTCTCCGACAGGTTGTTCTGAATCCGGCCGTAACCAATCTCCTCGGGGGATTCGCGCTCGATGGGCATTCGGACGTATTTCATGCGCGGGCTCTGGTGCAGTGTGCGAGGTTGTGGTGGGAGGGTGAGACGCTCATCCTTGCAGCAGCGCGAGCGCCTCTGCATGCCTGACAGCATCGCCTGCGGCCAGGATCTGCGGGCCTGAATGCATGTTGATCGGTTTGCCCTGCCAGTCCGTGATGATGCCGCCGGCCCCGGCGAGGATCGGTACGTAGGGCGCGAAATCGTGGATACCCAGCGAGCTGTCGATGGACATGTCGATACGCCCCGAGGCGAGCAACCCATAGCTGTAGCAACTGCCGCCATAGATGCGCCACTGCGTACGCGACCGGATGCGCTCGAACAGCGGCTTCTCCTGGGGGCTGAAGAAGTCCGGATTGCTGGCCGACAGCATCGCCTGCGCCAGGCTGGGGCATTGGCGCGTACGCACCACTGCGCCATTGCGTGTGGTGGGCCGGCCCAAGGCGCCGATCCAGCGGTCATTGGTCATCAGGTGATCGATGACACCGATCACCGGAACACCCTGGTGCAGCAGTGCGATGAGGGTTCCGAATACCGGCAAACCCGCGACAAACGCCGCAGTGCCGTCGATCGGGTCGAGCACCCACACGAATTCGGCATCGGCGTTGTGCGCGCCGTATTCCTCGCCGAGGATCCCGTGTGCGGGAAACCGCGCTTCGATCATCGTGCGCAAGGCACGCTCGATGCCCTTGTCGGTATCAGTGACGTAACTCGAGTCCGGCTTGAGTTCGATGGCGGGCCGCACCGCGAGCGCCCTGGACATGATCTGCCGGCTCTCGTCGGCCAGTGTGATGGCGAACGCGACATGGGCGTCTTCGTAACGCGGTGGGGTGCCGCGGCCGGGTTGACCCGATCCTGGCGCATGGTGTTGGTCCGACATGGGGTGTTCCTGACTTCTTGTGGCGGGGCTCTAGTGGGTCAGTATCTGCTGCAGAAACGCCTGCGTCCGCGCGTTGCGCGCCGCGCCAAAGAACTCCTCTGGCGGTGCCTGCTCGACGATTTCGCCGGCGTCCATGAAGACCACCAGGTCGGCCACCTGGCGTGCGAAACCCATCTCGTGCGTAACGACGACCATGGTCATGCCATCGCGCGCAAGATCGGTCATCACATCGAGCACCTCCTTGATCATCTCGGGGTCGAGCGCCGAGGTCGGCTCGTCGAACAGCATGATCTGCGGCTTCATGCACAACGCGCGCGCGATCGCGACACGCTGCTGTTGCCCGCCGGAGAGCTGGACCGGAAATTTGTCTGCCTGCTCGGGAATCCGCACCCGCGCCAGGTAATGCATGGCGATCTCGCGCGCCTGTGGCCGGGGCAGCTTGCGCACCAGTCGCGGCGCGAGCATCAGGTTTTCGACCACGGTCAGGTGCGGGAACAGATTGAACTGCTGGAACACCATGCCGATCTCGCTTTGCACCGCAGCGATGTCGGGCATGTTGCGCGTCAACTCGGTGCCGGCCACCACGATACGCCCGCTGTCGTGTTCCTCCAGGCGGTTGATGCAGCGGATCAGGGTCGACTTGCCCGAACCCGAGGGGCCGCACAGGACGATCTTCTGCCCCTTGCGGACCACCATGCTGCAAGCCTTCAGCGCCTGGAAGCTCCCGAAGCGCTTGCCCACGCCATCGAGCACGATGATCGCCTCAGTCTGTTGCGGGATCGGCATCGGTTCGCTCATTTCTTGATGTACCGGTTGAAGTGCCGCTCGGCCAGGCGGATGCCGTGCTGAATCACCCAGGTGATCGACAGATACACGATCGCGGCGGCGATAAAGATTTCGTAGGGCGCGAAGGTCTTGGCCACGATGGTGCGCGCCACCCCGGTGATGTCGTTCATGGCGATCATGCTGACCAGCGCCGTACCCTTGAGCAGCCCGATCATCTCGTTGCCATAAGCCGGCAGGGCGAGACGCACGGCGATCGGCGTGGTGATGTACACAAAGCGCTGCCGGGGCGTCAACCCGAGTGCACGACCGGCTTCATGCAGACCCTGGTCCACGCCGCGGATGGCGGCGCGGAATATCTCTGCCGAGTAGGCACCGCAGTTGAGCGACAGGGCGATCACCGCGCACCAGAACGGCTCGCGCAGGACGGGCCACAACACGCTGTTGCGCAGCCCTTCAAACTGCGACAGGCCGTAGTAGATGATGAACAACTGCACCAGCATCGGTGTGCCGCGAAACACATAGCTGTAGGCGAACGATGGCCATTCGAGGAGCCGGTTGCGGCTGATGCGCATCAATGCCGCACCGATGCCCAGCGTGGTACCGATCAGGAGCGATACCACAAGCAGCTTCAAGGTGAGCACGACGCCGCTGGCGATCTTCGGCAACGAAGCGGCGATCAGCATCAGGTCGAAGTTCAAGGTGCTTCCTTGGGACGACGCATTGCCGCGCGTGTGCCTTCAGACAACCACAGGACGCTCATCGACTCTTCACCAGATAGCGATTGGCGCGCGTCTCCAGGCGCGCCACGGAGAACACCACCAGCGAGGTGAAACACAGGTAGATGCCCGCCACGATCATGTACATCGAAAACGGTTTGCCGGTCAGCGCCGTCGCCATTTCGGCCGTGTAGGTGATCTCCTCGACGCCGATCACGGACAGCAGGGCGGTGTCCTTGATGATCGAGCTCATGTGGTTGCCCAGTCCTGGCAGGGCGAGCCGCCACATCTGGGGCAGCTTGACATAGGCGAAGATCTGCCAGGGGGAAAGTCCCAGCGCGCGGGCGGCTTCCGTCTGCCCGGCATCGATGCCCTGCAATGCGCCGCGGAAGGTCTCGGTGGCGTAGGCGCCGACGATCAGGCTGATGGCCAGCGCCCCGGCCCAGAATGGCGGTATGTCAACGAACTTGACGGCCGGGTTGACCAGCTTGGCCAGCCACGTCAACGTCATGGCTGAACCAAAGTACAGGATGAGCACCACCAGCAACTCGGGCGTGCCCCGGAACACCGAGGTGTAGAGACTGGCGAGCCGCTGCAGCAACCAGTTCCTGGACAGCTTGGCGGAGGCGCCCAGCATGCCCCAGATGACGGTCAGGACCAGCGCGACGGCGAAAACCCGCACGATGAGGAGCGAACCCCACAGGAAGTTCTCGACCCAGGTGATGGACATGGCCGCCGTGTCGCTGCGGCCTTATCAGTAGATGGTGAACGGGAAGTACTTTTTGCTGTAGCGTTCCATCGAGCCGTCTTTCTTCATGTCGTTGAGCGCCGCGTCGATACGCTTGAGCAAGGCGTCACTGCCTTTGCGTACACCGGCGCCAACGCCGATTCCGAAGTACTTCTCGTCCTTGATCTGCGGCCCGATGACCTCGTAGCCCGCGCCGTCGGGTTTGCTCAGGAACTCGAGATAGATCTTCAGCGGATTGGTCATGAGCACGTCGACCCGCCCAGCCTTGAGTTCGAGGTACATCTGTACGTCGGTGTCGTAACGCACGACGGTGGCGTCAGGCACCTTGGCCTGCATCCAGTTGTCGTAGGTGGTGGCACGCCCCAGGCCGACGCGCAGGTCCTTGAACCCGGCGGGGTTCGGTGTACCGTCGGCGTTGAACAGCTTCTGCATCTTGCCCTTGGGGCCGACAAACTGGCCCACTGAAACCCGGTAGCTGACCGAGAAGTCGATGCTCTTGCGCCGCTCGTCGGTGATGGACATCGTGGACAGGATGATGTCGAATTTGTTGGACAGCAGCGAGGGGATCAGGCCGTCGAACTTCTGGCAGACCCATTCGATCTTGAAGTTGGCGCGCCGCGCCATGTCTTCGCCGAGGTCGATCTCGTAGCCTTTGAGCGTGCTGTCGGCGTCGCGGAAGCTGAACGGAAAGTAGGCGCAGTCCGTGGCCGCCTTGAGTGTTTCCTGCGCAGCTGCCGGGCCGACGGCAGTGACAGCCAGCGCCAGCGCCAATGCGGCAGGGCGAGCCCATGCAGGCAAACGGCCGCGAACCAGATCGATCAGGTACTTGTTCATACAGTGACTCCGTCAGTTAATGGGTAGACACTGGCATGATCGCCGACGGGGGTCAGCCCGGCCATCCTCCTCGAGGAGGATGGCCGGCCCAGCGCGCGGGGCGACCGGACGGTGTGCGGGGCACCGGTATGGTGCCCTTTCCACGCCGGTATTGCCAAATCTGCCAGACTCGTGGACTGGCAAAGAGATCAACATGGTGCAAGACGATGACAACCAGCGCGCCTACTGGACGCAGCAATTCGAAGCGGCCTGGCGCTTCATGTTCGAGGGCATCCTGCCCTATCCGGTAGCGGAGTGCGGCGAAACGCTGGTCTCCCTGCCGGACGCGGCGGCCCGGGCCGAGGTTGACGTGGTATTTTCCAGCGCGCCGCATGTGCGCGGTTTGCCACGCCTGTTTTACCTGCGCCAGGGGCAGATTGCGGGCTTCATCGGCGCCGCACGCGAAATGAACGCGAAAGGTTGGACGATGCGCGTGGAAGATGGTTTTCGCAGCCGTGAAATCCAGAAGTACCTCGGACGCACGCCGGCCGTGTTTGACGCCATTTTGGAGCGCGTGATGTGGGAGCTCGGTGGCCAGGTGCCGTCGGCCGAGTTCATGTTCCGCCGCTGCTCCGCGATGGTGGCGACGGTACCCAAGTTTGGCACCCACATGTCGGGCAGCGCCATAGACATATCGGTGGTGCTGCGCGAAGCGCCGGACGTCGAGGTGGATCGTGGTGCCCCCTATATTGACATGTCGGCACGCACACCGATGGATTCACCTTTCGTGTCTGCCTCTGCGCGTGACAACCGGCGCCAGATCACCGCCGTGATGGAGCGACACGGCTTCGTCGCCTATCCATGGGAGTTCTGGCATTACTCCAGCGGCGATGCGTACGACCAGTTTCTGCGCAAGACCGGCCGGCCCGCCATCTACGGAGCGGTCGATTGGGACGCCGCCAGTGGCACCCTCACACCCATGGTCAATGCGACCGATCCCTTGAACTCGGAGCAGGAGATTCGGGACGAAATCGCCGCCGCATTGCTCAGAAGAGCTGCGCCAATGGCGGTCTGATTTGCTTCCGGGCGTGGCAAGTCAGAGGCAAAATGTAGGCATGACCCCTGAGTTGTCGCAGAAATTCGCCACCGCGGTGGACCGCATGCCGGCCTTCCCCAAGAGCGTGCAGCGCATCCTGCAGCTGACCAGCGACGTCAACTGCTCGCCCAAGGATCTGGTGCAGGTGATCGACAAGGACCCGGTGGTCACCGTGAAGATCCTCAAGGTGGTGAACTCGGCGTATTACAACCTGCCGCGCCAGATCACCTCGGTCAACCACGCGGTGGTGCACCTGGGCATCAATTCCATCAAGAACCTGGCGCTGAGCATAGCGGCCGTAGGCATGCTGCCTGCCAGCAATGCCGCCGGTTTTGACGCACACCAGTATCTGCTGCATTCGCTGGCCACCGGCGGCATCGCCAAGAAGCTCGCGCAGCGGCGAAGGGCGGCCGACCCGATGGATTGTTTCATCGCGGGCCTGTTGCATGACTTCGGCAAGGCGGTGTTTGCCCAGTTCATGCCATTCGAGTTCCGCCGCGCGCTGGACCGCAGCCAGAGTGAAAAATCTTCCTTGCATGAGGCGCTGCGCGAAAGTGTCGGTGCGGACCATGCCGTGGTCGGGGCCATGCTGGTCGAGAAGTGGCGTTTTGCGCCGCAGCTCGTGGAAGCCATCCGTAACCAGCACGGGACCGAGTTGCCCGACACGGATATGGTGGCCTGCCTGTTCGCGGCCAATCAGGCCAGCAAGAAGCTGGAGTTCGGCTTTGCCGGCAACCTGTTCATCGAGGAGCTGCCGCCAGCCATCGCCGAGCGGCTGGGCGGAAGCCTTGACGAGGTGATCGCGTCGCTCGGTGACCTGACCGCAGTATTCGAGGAAGCCAAGGTGTTTGCCAGGCTGTGAGTCGTGCGATGCGTGTGGCCCGATAGGTGTTTTCCCTAGGGTTTCAAGAATCGCTGAACTTCTGCGCGTAAGGCAAACTCCACACCATGCCAGTATTGCTTTTTTCCCCACCAGAAGGAACACCATGAAACTTATCGTATCGCTGACCCTTGCCGCCGCCGCTACCGTATTGGCGCTGCCCGCGCAGGCCCAGTTCGCCAAGCCGGAAGACGCGATCAAGTACCGCAAGGCGGTGATGACGCTGCAGGGCGCGCATTTCGGACGGATTGCAGGGATGGCCGCTGGTCGGATTCCGTTTGACGCAGCGGTCGCAGTGGAGAATGCGACCATTTTCGAAATGGCGACGCGCCTGCCGATGGCCGGCTTCATACCGGGTTCCGACAAGGGTGATACCAAGGCGAAGCCTGAAATCTGGACGGACGCCGCCAAGTTCAAAGCCCATGGGGACAAGCTGAACGCCGACGCGGTCAAGCTGTTGGCCGCTGCCAAAACCGGTAGCCTTGACACTATGAAAGCCGCCGTGGGTCCGGTGGGTGGCAGCTGCAAGGGCTGCCACGACGACTTCCGCAAGGAGTGATTCTTCCCTGTCTGCCGCTTTCTTGGCGGCGGATGGATTCGCTGTCACACAGGGCTGGCGTTCGCGTCAGCCCTTTTTTTGGGCAGGCCGCAGTCGCTGCGTCGGCCTCAGGCGACCTCGGCTGCCAGAAACCCGCCCGACTGGTGCCGCCACAACGCGCTGTAATGCCCGCCCATGGCCAGCAGTTCGTCGTGAGTGCCACTCTCGACGATGCGTCCTTCGTCGAGCACGACGAGACGGTCCAGCCGCGCGATGGTGGACAGGCGGTGCGCGATGGCGATGACCGTCTTTCCATCCATCAGCCCAAGCAACTGCTCCTGGATCGCGAGTTCCACCTCGCTGTCGAGCGCCGAAGTGGCCTCGTCCAGGATCAGGATCGGTGCGTCCTTCAGGATGACGCGGGCGATGGCGATGCGCTGGCGCTGGCCACCCGAGAGCTTGACGCCGCGTTCGCCCACCTGGGCTTCGAAGCCTTCGCGCCCTTTCCAGTCGCGCAGACCCATCACGAAGTCACTGGCCTGGGCCTTGGCGGCGGCGGCCATCACCTCGGCCATGCTGGCCTCGGGTTTGCCATAACGGATGTTGGCGGCGATCGAGCGGTGCAACAAGGAGGTGTCTTGCGTCACCATGCCGATCTTCGCGCGCACGCTGTCCTGCGTGGCATGCGCAATGTCCTGCCCGTCGATCAGGATGCGCCCCTTGGACACGTCAAAGAAGCGCAGCAGCAGGTTGACCAGCGTCGACTTGCCGGCGCCGGAGCGGCCGATCAGGCCGATGCGTTCGCCCGGGCGTATGGTGAGGTGGATGTCCTGTAGTACCGGGCGCTGCGGGCTGTAGGCGAAGCTCAGATGCTCGAAGCGGATCTCGCCGCGCGGCACGTCCAGTGGCTGCGCCACGGGATGGTCCAGCATGCGGTGCGGCACGGCAATCGACTCCATGCCCTCCTGCACCACACCCACGTTCTCGAAGATGCCCGCGACTTCCCATGAGACCCAGCCGGCGGCGCTGGTGATCTGCCAGGCCAGTGGCAGTGCCATCGCAAAAACCCCGACCTCCAGCCGGTCCGATTGCCACAGCTGCAGGCCGATTGCGGCGGTGGCCACCAGCAGCAGGGCGTTGAGCATCCACAGGCTGCAGATGAATTGCGTCACCAGCCGCATATGGCGCGCCATGGCGCTCTTGTGGGACTCGATCACGTCCTGCACATACCGGTCTTCGTCGGTCGGCCGCGCGAACAGCTTCACGGTGAGGATATTGGTATAGGTATCGACCACGCGCGCCACGACCCGTGAGCGCACCTCGGAGCTGGCCTTGGCCAGATCGCGCATGCGCGGCACGAAGTAGCGCAGAAACACGATGTAGGCCGCGAACCAGATGATGGTGGGCAGGGCCAGGCGCCAGTCGGCCAGCCATAACAACACGATCGTGGTGAGCCCGTAGATCACGATGTACCAGACGGCGCGCACACCCGATACCGCGCTTTCGCGCAGCGCGTTG